>NZ_QODJ01000099.1:0-13250 GCF_009935965.1 Pseudomonas sp. L13 | reverse complement strand
GTTCTTAAACCTTACGATGAACCAGTTTGATGCGCGACAGCGCTATGTCGGAGACTTAGTGGGGCCTCCCACATTTGGATTGTGGGGTGTCAGGTGGATAGGCGTCGGCTGGGAGGCCGCCATCGCAGGCAAACCAGCTCCCACAGGCAGCATTTGCAGCCGACCGATTCGGCCCTGTGTTGCATGAATTCTGAGGATGCCCACCCGGCTCAACAACGCAATCCTTGCGCCGCAACAAGCCCCAGAGCCGAGTGGACGGGGCGCATCATAAGGAGTGAAACGGCATTTGTCCTCCAGACAATTCTGAACAAATATGCACATTCCAAATGTGTGGCGAGGGACCGCTTAACCCAGCCGCCCCACAATTTCGTCTTTGACCAATAGCCGTTTCTTCTTCAGCTTTTCCACATCCTCATCGCTGGCACTGGCTTTTTCCGCTTTTAGCACCTCAGCGTCGGCGTCGTCGTATTGAGTGAGCAGCGCATCCAACCGTTTGTCCTGCGCCCTGCGTTCGTGAACAACTTCCTTGCTCAACCCCAAGTCCTGATACAGGTCGTGTTTCACTGGCATGGCGTACCTCCACAAATTGATCGATGGTCTACGCCCTTGAAGCTAGCCCATTCCAACCGGTCTTGTCATGTTCGGGGTCAATACATTCCCGTTCGTCGCGGCGCAAGCGATGGGATCAAACCTTTGCCCTGCCCTGCCCTCAACTGTAGATCGCCACCCCAGGGAGAACGGTTTTATGAATCACGTTGCCACTGCTGCCGACACCCAATGCATCAATACCCTGCGCACCTTGGCCATGGATGCCGTGCAGAAGGCCAACTCGGGCCATCCGGGCACGCCCATGGGCCTGGCCCCGGTGGGTTATACGTTGTGGAGTCGCTTCCTGCGTTATCACCCCGAGCATCCCGACTGGCCCAACCGTGACCGTTTTGTGCTGTCGGTAGGGCATGCCTCGATGCTGCTGTATTCGCTGTTGCACCTGGCCGGTGTGGTGGAGATCGACGCCCACGGCAAGCGCTCCGGCCAGCCGGCCGTCAGCCTGGACGATATCAAGCAGTTCCGGCAGATCGGCTCCAAGACCCCAGGCCATCCCGAGTACCGCATGACCACGGGTGTGGAAACCACCACCGGCCCGTTGGGCCAGGGCTGCGCCAACAGCGTGGGCATGGCCATGGCGGAGCGCTGGCTGGCTGAGCGCTTCAACCGCGACGGCCAGGTGCTGTTTGACTACGACGTCTACACCCTGTGCGGTGACGGCGACATGATGGAAGGCATCAGCAGCGAAGCCGCGTCCCTGGCCGGGCATTTGAAGCTCGATAACCTGTGCTGGATCTACGACAACAACACCATCAGCATCGAGGGCCACACTGAGCTGGCGTTCAGTGAAGACGTGATCCAACGCTTCCGGGCCTATGGCTGGCACACCGTACACGTCACCGATGCCAATGACTTGCAGGCGTTGAGCGTGGCGCTGGAAACCTTCAAGGCCAATACCGGCGCCCCCACCTTGATCGTGGTGGACAGCGTGATCGGCTACGGCTCACCGCACAAACACAACACCGCTGCAGCCCATGGCGAGCCACTGGGCGAGGACGAGATTCGTCTGACCAAGGCTGCCTATGGCTGGCCGCAGGATTCAAGTTTTCTCGTACCCGAGGAGGCTCGCACAGTGTTGCGCGATGCCCTTTATGAACGTGCCGAGCCGCTGTACGCCGAGTGGAACCAGACCCTGGCCTCCCTCGACCCGCAACAGGCCGATGAACTGCAACGCATGCGTGCCGGGGAAATGCCCGAACAATGGCAAGCACACCTGCCAAGCTTTGCTGCCGATGCCAAAGGCGTCGCCAGCCGCGCTTCGGGCGGCGAGGTATTGAATGCCTTCGCCCAACAGATCCCATGGCTGCTGGGCGGTTCGGCAGACCTGTCGCCCTCGACCAAGACCAACCTCACCTTCGACGGTGCCGGGCGTTTCAGCGCGGATGACTACAGCGGGCGCAACCTGCACTTCGGTATCCGCGAACACGCCATGGGCGCGATTGCCAACGGCATGGCGCTGTCCTACCTGCGGCCGTACACCTCGACCTTCCTGGTGTTCAGCGACTACATGAAACCGCCGATCCGCCTGGCCGCGATCATGGAATTGCCGGTGATCTTCGTGTTTACCCATGACTCCATCGGCGTAGGCGAAGACGGGCCCACCCACCAGCCCATCGAACACCTGACCCAACTGCGTGCCACGCCGGGGCTACTGACCCTGCGGCCGGGCGATGCCAATGAAACCCTTGAGCTGTGGAAGGTGGCACTGGCACAAACCCATCGGCCCAGCTGTATGGTGTTATCGCGCCAGGCATTGCCGACGCTGGACCGCAGCCACTATGCCGCAGCCTCTGGCGCGGCCAAAGGTGCCTATGTGTTGGTCGGTGCAGATCAACCTGAGGTCATCCTGATCGCCACCGGCAGCGAAGTCAGCCTCGCGGTGGCCGCGTATGAGCAGCTCAAAGACCAAGGCATTGGCGCTCGCGTGGTGTCGATGCCCAGTTGGGAGTTGTTTGAAGACCAGGAGCAAGCCTACCGCGACAGCGTCCTGCCACCGGCGGTGAAAGCCCGCGTAGTGGTGGAGCAGGCAGGGCCCTTGGGATGGGACCGCTACGTCGGGCAGACCGGCGCCAAAGTGGTGATGAACAGCTTCGGCGCCTCGGCACCGTTGGCCAAGTTGCAGGAGAAGTTCGGGTTTACCGTGGAGAATGTGGTGAAGCTGGCCAAAGAGCAGATCTTGTAGGAGCGAGCTTGCTCGCGAAGAACTCACAGGCACCGCGTTTATTCAGGACGCACGCGTTATCGTTGACGTTTTTCGCGAGCAAGCTCGCTCCTACAGTTGGTTATTAGGTCAGTTCTCTGGCCAGAAAGGGTGCGGTGCGGCTTTGTTTGCTCTTGGCAACTCTGTGGGGCGTACCGCACGCCACCACCGTTCCGCCCAAGTCCCCTGCCCCCGGGCCGATATCAACCACCCAGTCACTCTGGGCCACCACGCGCATTTCATGCTCCACCACAACCACCGTATGCCCTGCCTCCACCAAGTGATTCAATTGGCTGAGCAAACGATCGACGTCCTTGGGGTGCAAGCCGGTAGTCGGCTCGTCGAGCACATACAACGTAGCGCCCCGGGCGTTACGTTGCAGCTCGGTAGCAAGCTTGATGCGTTGGGCTTCACCGCCGGACAGCTCGGTAGCCGGCTGCCCCAGGCGCAGATAACCCAGGCCGATATCGCGCAGCACCAACAACGAGCGCAGGATGCCCGGCTGCTCGGCGAACACCTGCACCGCCTGTTCCACCGTCAGCCCCAGCACCTGGGCGATGTTCAAACCCTGCCATTTGATTGCCAGGGTGTCGGGGTTATAGCGCGCGCCGTGACAGGTCGGGCATGGCGCGTACACGCTGGGCATGAACAGCAACTCAACGCTGACAAAACCTTCACCCTCGCAGTTCGGGCAACGGCCCTTGGCGACGTTGAAAGAGAACTGCCCGGCATCGTAATTGCGTTTCTTGGCCGCCGGCGTGGCGGCGAACAGTTTGCGCACGTTGTCGAACAGCCCGGTGTAGGTCGCCAGGTTGGAACGCGGCGTACGGCCGATGGGCTTCTGGTCCACCTGCACCAGGCGCTGGATGTGCTCCAGCCCGGCGCTGATATGCCCGCCACTGGCTTGCGGTGCGGCATCTTCCAGGCTCGGTTCGTCGTCGCTTTCCAGCACGCGCCCCAGGCCCGTGCCCACCAACTCCAACAGCGCCTGGCTGACCAGGCTGGATTTGCCCGAGCCGGAAACCCCCGTCACCGCGGTGAAACAGCCCAGCGGGAAATCCACGTTCAAATTGTTCAGGTTGTTTCGCGTCACGCCCTCCAGCTTCAGCCACCCGGCCGGCTCGCGGCTTGGCGCATTGGTCGGGCGAGGTTGGGCAAACAGGTATTCGCGGGTCTGCGAGGCCTCGACATCCGCCAACCCTGCGGGCGGCCCGCTGTACAGCACTTGCCCGCCATGCTCGCCGGCAGCCGGGCCCACGTCGATCAGCCAGTCGGCGCGGCGCATGGTTTCCAGGTCATGCTCCACCACAAACAGCGAATTGCCTGCGGCTTTCAAGCGATCAAGCGCAGTGAACAATGCTTCGCCATCCGCCGGGTGCAGACCCGCCGACGGCTCATCGAGCACATAAATCACGCCGAATAACTGCGAGCCCAATTGGGTAGCCAAGCGTAAACGCTGCAGTTCCCCCGACGACAAGGTCGGCGTGCTGCGCTCCAGGGACAGATAACCCAGGCCCAAGTCGATCAACGTATTGACCCGCTCGAGCAGGTCCTGGGCGATGCGTTGGGCTGCCAGGCGTTTTTCCACCGACAGCTTCATGGTGTCTTGCCCAGCCGCCACCGGCCGTAGCAACTCAGCCAATTGCGCCAGGGACAGTTGCGACAGCTCACCGATATCCACCCCGGCAAACTTCACCGACAGCGCCGCCTGGGTCAGGCGCTTGCCCTTGCACAACGGGCAGGCACTGCCTTGCATGAACTGCGACACGCGCTTTTTCATCAGCGCGCTTTGGGTGTGGGCGAAGGTGTGCAGGATATAGCGCCGAGCGCCGCTGAAGGTGCCTTGGTAACTGGGCTCCAACTTGCGTTTCAATGCTTCGCGGGTCTGCTGCGGGGTGAAGCCTGCGTACACCGGTACGGTGGGGGTTTCTTCGGTGAACAGGATCCAGTCGCGCTGCTTTTTCGGCAAGTCGCGCCATGGAATGTCCACGTCATAGCCCAGGGTCACGAGGATGTCGCGCAGATTCTGGCCTTGCCACGCCAACGGCCAGGACGCCACTGCACGCTGACGGATGGTCAACGACGGATCAGGCACCATCAGCGCCTCGGTCACTTCATACACACGGCCCAGGCCATGGCATTGCGGGCACGCGCCTTGGGGCAGGTTCGGCGAGAAATCCTCGGCGTACAACATGGCCTGCCCTTTCGGATAACGGCCCGCGCGGGAATAGAGCATGCGGATCAAGCTCGACAAGGTGGTGACACTGCCCACCGACGAGCGCGCACTCGGTGTACCGCGTTGCTGTTGCAGGGCCACGGCAGGCGGCAAGCCTTCGATGCTGTCTACATCCGGCACGCCGACCTGGTCGATCAAGCGCCGCGCATAGGGCGCCACCGATTCGAAATAGCGGCGCTGGGCCTCGGCATACACCGTGGAAAACGCCAGGGACGATTTGCCAGAGCCAGACACGCCGGTAAACACCACCAGGGCGTCCCGGGGAATATCCACATCGACATTGCGCAAGTTATGTTCACGGGCGCCACGCACCCTGACGAAGCCCGTTTGCTGGGTGGTGAGCGGTGGGATGTTGCGCTGTGATGTCATGGGCAACCTTGTCTTGCGCCAAGCACCCTGCGCACGCGTTGGGTCAGGGCATCGGGACTGTAGGGTTTGCTCAGCAGGTGGATATCGGCGCTGAGCAGATGATTGGAAGACAGAATGTCGCGGGTGTGGCCGGAGGTAAACAGCACTGGCACCGGCGGGTTCTGTGCGCGGGCCCACGTGGCCAGGTCGATGCTCTTGACCCGACCGGGCATCACCACATCGGTAAAGATCAGATCCGGTACTGCGCCGCGCTGCAACACTTGCATCGCGCGGTCGCCATCCTCGGCGGTCAGTACGGTATAGCCCGACTGCTGCAGCAACTCGACCACCGTCAGGCGTACGCCTTCATTGTCCTCGACCACCAGGATGGTTTCCTGGCCGCCACCTTGCAGGTCCGCATCACTGTAGTCGTCGAAGCATTCAGGCTCCAGGCAGTGGGGGAAATACATCTGCACCACCGTGCCTTTGCCCTCCTCGCTCCACATGTCCACATGCCCGCCGCTTTGGCGCACAAAACCGAACACCATGCTCAGCCCAAGGCCAGTGCCGTGGCCTTCGCGCTTGGTGGTAAAGAAGGGTTCGAATGCGCGCTTGAGGGTTGCCTCGGACATGCCCACGCCGGTGTCGGCCACCGCCAGGCGTACGTATTCGCCGGGCTTGATGCTTTTGCCCACGCAATCTTGCGAGTTGAGGATGACATTTTCCCCGGTGATACGAATCACACCCTCGCCCTGCATGGCATCGCGGGCGTTGATCGCCAGGTTGAGCAGCGCGTTTTCCAGCTGGTTGCGGTCGACATTGATGCACCAGGAGTCCTGGGGCAGTTGCACGTCGATATGAATGGTTTCCCCCAGCGCCCGTTGCAACAGCTCGCCCAGGCCGGCGTAGATGCGCTGCGGGTTGTACACCGCTGGAGACAAGGGCTGGCGACGGGCAAAGGCCAGCAGTTGCGACGACAGTTTGGCCCCACGTTCCACGGCGGCGATGGCCGCGGTGACGCGACGTTGCACCTGGGGGTTGTCCGGTTCATGCCGGGCGAGCAAATGCAGGTTGCCGGCGATCACTTGCAGCAGGTTATTGAAGTCATGGGCCACGCCACCGGTCAGGCCGCCAATCGCTTCCAGCTTCTGTGACTGGCGCAACTGGTCTTCGGCGGCCGACCGCGCCTGCACTTCAGCGGCTACGCGCTGCTCCAGATTATGGGTGAGCTCCTGGCGCACCCGCTCGGACTTCACCAGTTCGGTGGTTTCCACCACTATCGCCAGCACTCCGGCCGGCTGTTGGTTGTCCCCGGCCACGGGGCTGTAATAGAGGTCCAGCCACGCGCTTTCCGGTTGGCCGTGACGCGATAACACCAGCTCCTTGTTATTGAACGACAAGGTGCCGCCCGCCAGGCACGTATCCACCACATGCCGATTGAACTCGGCCACTTCCGGCCAACCCAGTTCTACCGGAGTGCCCAAGAGGTAGGGATGGCGCCCGCCGGCAAATACCGAATAGCTGTCGTTGTAGATCATGTACCCCGCCCGCCCCCACAGCATCACCATCGGCACGGGTGAGGCCAGCATCATTTGCACGGTGCACGCCAGGCTCGTGGACCACTGATCCAAGGGGCCAAGGTCGGTGCTGGACCAGTCAAATGTGCGAATCCGCTGGGCCATTTCGCCGGCCCAGCCTTCACAGCCATGGGGGTTGGATAAAAATTGCATGATTGGGCTCTGTGCGGGGACAAGACAGTCGCAAGTTTTGGAGCGCGCCAGCGGTGGATGGTTTCATCTTGAATACACAGGAATGCAGAAACTACTGAACTCAATGAAAATCCCGGCTGCGCACCACAATCCCCTCCAGCAGCGGCGTCAAATCGGTGAGGCGCCCGGCGATTAAATGCCGCACCTCGCCCACCGCCTCCCAACGGCCGTCCACCTTGAGCAAACGCGAGCCCACCAGCGCCTGGCGCTGACGCTCGGCCAGGTCGCGCCAGACCACCACATTGAGGTTGCCGAACTCATCTTCCAGGGTGACAAAGGTCACGCCGCTCGCCGTGCCTGGGCGCTGGCGGCCGGTGACCAGCCCGGCGATGCTTACGTTGCGCCCATGTTCCACCGCCAGCAACTCCTGGGAACTGCGGCAGCGGCGCCGGCGTAACTCGGCGCGCAACAACGCCAGGGGATGGGGCCCCAGGGTGGTACCGAGCGTGGCGTAATCGGCGTGCAAGTCCTCGCCGACTGTGGGCTCGGGCAATGCCACCCGCATTTCATCGGGGCTCGGCAGGCCCGCAAACAAGCCCAGTTGCTGATGCACACCGGCCACGTCCCAGCGCGCCTGATGGCGGTTGCCGGCCAGGGCGCGCAAGGCCCCGGCATCCGCTAGCAGCGCCTGGGCACGCGTATCCAGCCCGGCGCGCGCGTCCAGGTCGGCGATGTCGCTGAATTGTCGATGCTGACGCGCCGCCTCGATACGCCGCCCATCTTCCTCGCGAAACCCTGAGATCATGCGCAAGCCCAGGCGAATCGCCGGTTGCTGGCCGTCGATGGGCTCCAGGCTGCAGTCCCAGTCACTGGCCTGCACATCCACGGGGCGGATCTGCAAGCGATGGCGCCGCGCGTCCTGCAGAATCTGGTCCGGGCTGTAGAAACCCATGGGCCAGCTGTTGATCAGGGCGCAGGCGAAGGCCGCCGGCTCATGGCATTTGAGCCAGCAACTGGCATAGGTCAGCAAGGCGAAACTGGCGGCGTGGGACTCCGGGAAACCATAGCTGCCAAAGCCCTTGATCTGCTCGAAAATCTGCGCGGCAAAGGCTTCGGTGTAGCCGTTTTTGAGCATGCCGGTGCGCAGGCGTTGCTGATGGGGCTCCAGGCCGCCGTGACGTTTCCAGGCGGCCATGGAACGGCGCAACTGGTCGGCCTCGCCGGGGCTGTAGTCGGCGGCGACCATGGCGATTTGCATCACCTGTTCCTGGAACAGCGGGATGCCCAGGGTGCGTTTGAGCACTGCTTCCAATTGCGGCGACGGATAGGTCGTGGGCTCTTCATTATTCCGCCGCCGCAAGTACGGATGCACCATGCCGCCCTGGATCGGTCCGGGGCGCACAATGGCAACCTCGATCACCAAGTCATAAAACGTCTGCGGCTTGAGCCTGGGCAACATCGACATCTGCGCCCGCGACTCGATCTGGAACACACCGATGGTGTCGGCCTTGCTGATCATGGCGTAGGTGGCCGGGTCTTCCTTGGGAATCGTGGCCAGGCTCAAGTCCCGGTGGCGATGCCGGTGCAGCAAATCGAAGCAGCGGCGGATCGCACTGAGCATGCCCAGGGCGAGGATGTCCACCTTGAGCAAGCCGACGGCGTCGAGGTCGTCTTTGTCCCACTGGATAATGGTGCGCTCGGCCATGGCCGCATTTTCCACCGGCACCAGGGTGTCCAGCGGGTATTCGCTGATCACAAAGCCGCCAGGGTGCTGGGACAGGTGCCGGGGAAAACCGATCAGTTGCTGGGTGAGCGTCAAGACCCGGCGCAGCAGTGGGCTGTCTGGGTCGAAGCCGCTTTCACGCAGGCGCTCCAACGGCGGCGCTTCATCGCTCCAGCGCCCGCAGCAATCGGCCAAGGCGTTGATCTGGTCTGCCGGCAGCCCGAGGGCCTTGGCCACATCGCGTACTGCGCCTGTGGCGTGGTAACTGCTGACCACCGCCGTCAAGGCTGCACGGGTGCGGCCATAGCGCTGGAACACGTATTGCAGCACCTCTTCGCGGCGTTCGTGCTCAAAATCCACGTCGATATCCGGCGGCTCGTTGCGCTCTTTGGACAGGAAGCGCTCGAACAGCAGGTTGGTCAGGCTCGGGTTGATTTCGGTGATGCCCAGGGCAAAACACACCGCCGAGTTAGCCGCCGAACCTCGGCCCTGGCACAGGATCGAACGGCTGCGGGCGAAGCGCACAATGTCATGCACGGTGAGGAAATAGCTTTCGTAACCCAGCTCGCTGATCAGCTGCAGTTCACGCCGGATTTGCTGCAAGGTCTTGTCGTCGATACCTTCGGGCCAGCGCTGGGCGATGCCTTCTTCGGTGAGGGTGCGCAACCAGGATTGGGCGTCATGGCCCGCGGGGACCAGCTCGCGTGGGTAGTGATAGCGCAACTGGCCGAGGTCGAAGGTACAACGCCGCGCGATGGCAAGGGTTTCATCCAGCAAGGCCTGGGGGTACAGCGCCGCCAGGGCATCCAGGCTGCGCAGGTGGCGTTCGCCATTGGGGTGCAGGCGCGTGCCGGCTTCGGCCACCGGCACATGGTGGCGGATGGCGGTCATGGTGTCTTGCAGGGCACGGCGGCCCCGCGCATGCATATGCACATCGCCGCAGGCCACGGCAGGGATTTGCAGGCTGTGGGCCAGTTGCAAGCGCTGTTGCAGATGGCGCGCATCATCCTGGCCACAATGCAGGTGCACCGCCAGCCACAGGCGTTGGTCGAAGGTACGGCGCAGCCAGTCGAGGCTGGCTTGGGTGTCGCTGTCTTGCGCCACCCACAACGCCAACAGGCCGGGCAGCGGTTGCTCGAAATCTTCCTGTAGCAGACGATAACTGCCCTTTTCAGCCCGTCGCCGCGCCAGGGTGATCAGCCGGCACAGGTGCTGGTAACCGCTCAGGTTCTCCACCAGCAGCACCAGTTTCGGGCCGTTTTCGATGTGCATTTCGCTGCCGATAATCAGCGGCAAGTCCACGGCTTTGGCAGCTTGCCAGGCGCGCACGATGCCTGACAGCGTGCATTCATCGGTGATCGCCAGGGCGCTGTAGCCTTGGCCTTTAGCGCGCTCGAAAAGTTCCAGCGCACTGGAGGCGCCGCGCTGGAAGCTGAAATTGGACAGGCAGTGCAGCTCGGCATAACTCATGCACTCCTCTCCCCTGTAGGAGCGAGCTTGCTCGCGAAAAACCCGAGGGCACCGCGTTCATCCTGGTTTCCCGCGTTATCGTTAACCACCTTCGCGAGCAAGCTCGCTCCTACAGAGGGTGGCGGACCGAGGGGGCTCATGCAAACCAGCCTTGCAACCACAGCCCATCGCCTTGCCCCACCGTACGATAGGCCCAGCCCTGCTGGCCGGCGCGGGTCTGGACCAGGTAATAGTCGCGGCGCACATCGGCGCCATCCCACCAGCCGGATTCAATGCGCTCCGGGCCCATCAGGATCTGTACGCCGTGCTCGGCCAGCAAGGTCGGTTGCGGCAATAACCAACCTGGGCGCCGGACCTTGTTCAAGCTCGGGCACGGCTGGTGGTCGGTCGCGGCTTGCCAGGCGCATTCGGGGCGGTGGTCGGCCTGAAAACGCAGGCCCTGCACCGCCTCATCCCCCAGGCGTGCACGCAGGCGTTCGCGCAATTGTTCCCACGGCAGGGTTTGTTGCGGGCGGTCGTCGAACAGGTCCTGGCGTTGCGGCACAAACACCGGCAAGTCCTCGGCCACCAGGCGCACCCCCCGCACCGGCGCGGTGACCTGTACCTGCTCCAGACGCCCACGGGCCAGTTCGAACAACATCGAAGGCTCGCGCTCGGCGCTGAGCAGGCCCACCTTGATCACACTGTCGTGTGCCTGGGCATGTTCCAGGTGCAGGTCAAAGCGTTGCACGCCACTGTCGCGGCCGCACAGGAAAGCGGACAGATCGCCGGTCAAGCGCCGCAAGGGGAACAGCAGCGCCTGGTGGGATTGCACATCGAAATTCAATTCGATGCGTGCATCGAACTGATCGGGCGGTTGATAGAAATCCAGGGCCAATGGCCGCTGCCCGCTGAGGGCGTCGAGGTGTTTGAGCAGGCTGGCGTCAAAGCGTCGCGCCAGGGTATGCCGGGGCAAGGCCTGCACCTGGGCCAGGTTGCGCAGGCCCATGCGCGACAAGGCGGTGGCGGCCTGGGGTTCCAGGCCTGCACGGTCGATAGGCAGCGATGCCAGGGCCTGCATCAGGGCGCGGTCATCGGCCACGGCCAGGCCGTCGTAACAGTTTGCCAATACCCGCGCCGCCGCCGGGTTGGGCGCAGCGACGATGCGATGACGAAAGCCAAGTTCGGTCAGCTCTTTGCGCAAACGCGCCTCAAGTTGCGGCCAGGGCCCGAACAGGCCCAGGCTCGATTCGATCTCGAACAACAAGGCCCGTGGGTAATACAGGCTGACCTGGGAGCTGAACCGGTAGGCCCAGGCGGCCAGAAACTGCTGCAGCCGCTCGATCTCCAACGGGTCGTATTCG
Source organism: Pseudomonas sp. L13 (assembly GCF_009935965.1). NCBI lineage: Bacteria > Pseudomonadati > Pseudomonadota > Gammaproteobacteria > Pseudomonadales > Pseudomonadaceae > Pseudomonas > Pseudomonas sp. L13. The sequence goes on along the minus strand of NZ_QODJ01000099.1, from coordinate 1,615 downwards.
ACACAGGCAAACTGCTTGGCCAGGGCATGGGCCGCCGTCAACGATTGCCCGGGGCGCAGGCCCAAGGCGCGGGCGGCGGCGTTGACGGCTTGCAACACGCGCCGCTGCGGCGTGCCGGCCAGCAGCGCCAGCGGCTGCGCGGGTTCGGGATGCACACGCTGTGCTCCGTCCAGCGCCAATTGCGGGAAGACAATACACACCCAACGCATGGCAACCTCAATGCCCCGCCAGGGCAATCGGCGCCGGGTGGGCCAGCCCGCCGCGGCACTTGAGCACCCGCACTTGCGCGGGCCTGGCCTCGACCGCCAGGCGCAGGGCGGCGGGCGAGGCATTGATCGCCTCGCTCAGGGAGCGCCAGGCAAACGCCAGGGTCTGCCCGGTTTCCGCCGCCACCTGCAAACGCCGCAAGGCACGATCATCGGCCTTGCGCGGCCAGCACAACACCGCACCGCAACTGCCCGAACGCAGACATTGCTCCACCGCCCACAGTGCGTCGCGCTCCTCGGCCCGGATAATGGACAACTGACGCACATCCACCCCGGCGTTCTGCCACGCATGGGGATAGGGGGTATAGGGCGGCGCCACCAGCACAATGCGCTCGCCCAGGGCCGACAAGCGCGCCAGTGTGGGCAGCACCAGTTGCAACTCGCCCACTCCGTCCTGGGCCATCAGGATTTCACTCAAGGCCGATTCCGGCCAGCCGCCACTGGGCAGCACCGCATCCAGCGCCGCCAGCCCCGTGGGATGTACGCTGGCCGGTGGCGCGGCGGGCCGGCCCTTCCAGACTCGCCCGCCATTGAACAGCGAGTCCAGGGCAACCACGGCGCCCATCAGCCTTGCCTCACCAGGCCGCAGAACACACCTTCGATGGCCAGGTCCTGCTCGGGCCCGACCACGATGGGTTGATACACCGGGTTGCGCGGCAACAGGCGAACCCTGTCGCCGTGGCGCTCGAAACGTTTGATGGTGACGTCACCGTCCAGGCGCGCCACCACAATCTGCCCGTTCAAGGCTTCTGCACTGCGGCGTACGCCCACCAGGTCGCCATCGAGAATGCCATCTTCAATCATCGAATCGCCCTGCACTCGCAGCAGGTAGTCGGGGGTTTTGGCGAAGGTGGCGGGGTCCAGTTGCAAGCGGCTGTGCACCTCGGCATCGGCGCCAATGGGCCGACCGGCCGCCACCCGGCCGAGTACCGGCACATCCAGCCACTCGGGGCGCGCAGGCTGATTGAGCAAGCGAATGCCACGGGCCTGGTTGGGGTTGACCTCGATAAAGCCGGCTTCAGTCAGCGCCACCACATGTTTGCGGGCGACGCTGCGCGAGGCGAAGCCGAACGCCTCGGCGATCTCGGCGAGGCTGGGAGGCTGGCCTTGTTGCGCGATGCGCTCGCGGATGAAGGTCAGGATGGCAGTGCGGCGGGGAGTCAGGTTTGTCATGGAGTACATTTGTACTCCTGTGGGAAATTTCTGACAATAGCCGTCAGTCTGCTAACTCCCACATGAAGGCATAGGTATCAACATAACTCTGTAAGCTCAACGGTAACCACGATGCGAAGCGAGCCGCTCTTGATCTGCTTTTGATCTTGATCTCAGGCGCCCCGTTAAACCACGCT
>NZ_QODJ01000098.1:0-13798 GCF_009935965.1 Pseudomonas sp. L13 | reverse complement strand
TAAACCGGCATCCCTGCCGGTTTACCCCCCCAAATCCCTGTCGAATTCCGGCCAGCGTGGTTTAACGGGGCGCCTAAAATCAAAAGCAAGATCAAGAGCGACTCGCTTCGCATCGTGGAGTGTGTGGCCGGGCGCGGTCAATTGTGGGAGCTGGCTTGCCTGCGAAGGTATCGACTCGGTGTGCCTGAATCACCGAGGTGACTGCATCGCAGGCAAGCCAGCTCCCACAGTTTGGATTGCATTTCGGCAGGTGGGTTGGATTTGTCCCACAGGGTCTGTAGGACGGGTCTGGCAATTGGGCTTGTGCCTTGTAACCTTGCCTACAGCTACGCCAGAATCCGCCGGCTTGTGCGTCTGGATGGGCGTCTCTAAGGTTTGCCGGTCGCTGAATGTTCAGTGATCGGGTTTAGTAGCCCGTGGTGAGACGTACGGCAAATCGTCGATCAGGATCTTCCTGGATTCGATGGTGGCTGTACGGAGGGCGCTTTCGAGCGCGCCGGTTGCGTCTCCCCGGTCTACTAACCTGCGTACAGCTGCCACCCTCCGTTTAGTAGCGGGCTGGTTGCGGCTCCTAAACCCGGAGACGATCCATGGCTAACCTCTATACCGTGTCACCCAACCTCCCCACCGAAACCCTCGTACTCAACAGCTACGAAACCTTCTCTTCGGTGCGCACCTTGCTGCTCAACCTGTCCAACGACCTCACCGGCGAACACCGCGACGTAGCGCTGGCCATCCACCAGTTAAGTGAACTGGGCGTCATGCTGGTCAGCCAGATGATGGACCGCGAAGCCCCGCTGACCTAAAGCTCAAATGCATTCAATGTAGGAGCGAGCTTGCTCGCGAAAAACGTCAACGATAACGCGTACTTGCTGAATGAACGCGGCGCCTGTAAGTTTTTCGCGAGCAAGCTCGCTCCTACAAAAAAGCCTCAACTGACTGGCATTAAGGGGGATGTTTACACCCCCTGGCTATGCAACCAACTCATCAACTGCGGCAACGGGAATGCCCCACTCTGGCGCGCCACTTCACGGCCGTTCTTGAACAGAATCAAACTGGGAATCGAGCGAATCCCCAACTGCGCCGACAGGTGCTGGTTAGCCTCACTGTCCAGCTTCGCCAGCCGGCACTTGCCTTCAAGCTGCCCGGCGGCCTGTTCGAATACCGGCGCAAACGACTTGCACGGTCCGCACCAGTCGGCCCACACATCGACCAAAAGCGGCAGGTCGCCCTTGATCTGGCTGGCGTAGTCGCCCTGTTTCAAATCAAAGGGTTTGTTCAGCAACACCGGCTGCTTGCAACGCCCGCACTTGGGCGCGTCACCCAGGCGTTCGCCGGGGATGCGGTTGAGGCCGTTGCAATGTGGGCAGGGGATGACAAGAGGTTCGGACATCGGAGGCTCCTGGGTTTGGCCAGTTGGGTATTTGGTGTCGAGACAGGGGTTTATCAAGGATATAGATACTTATTCGCTCACATTTTCATCCTCGCCAGCGTGAGCGGTGTGGCTAGGCTTTTTGGTGTGCGCCACCGGTCTGTTTGCGGCTATAGCAAATTGCGATAGTTCGAATTCAGGTTTAACCTACATAGCAAGATGCGATAAGGACGTTGCATGCGAGTCATCAATGAAAGCAGGATCTGGGAAGCAAAGGGAAAATGGCCGCGCTCGGCAACGGCTTTGGATCAGTGGTATCGCGTGATCAAGCGCAACGCCCCCAAGGACTTCGCTGCAATGAAAGCCATGTTTCCCGCCACGGACAAGGTGGGTGAATTTCATGTGTTTGATATTGGCGGTAACAAGCTGAGGTTGATTGCGTCGGTGCAGTATCGAGTGCAGCGCGTTTATATCAAGCACCTGCTTGACCATCGCGATTATGAGAAGGGCAAATGGAAGGAAAAAATCAGATGAGCGCACTTATACATGTTGCGGCAGAACACTGGCAGTTCGTTTCGCCTGTGCTGCGCAAGCCGGAAAACGAGGCAGACTACGACGCGCTGGTATGCGGTTTGGATGAGCTATTGAGCCTGGTGGGTGAAGACGAGGACAGCCCGCTGATGAGTCTGGTCGACATTCTGAGCGACTGGATCGAAGCTTATGATCGTGAGCATCGCCCAATGCCCGTCGCCAGCGGGGTCGATGTGCTGCGCTACATGATGCGCGAGCACAACCTCACCCAGAGCGACCTTCCGGGCGTTGGGGCGCAATCAGTCGTCTCGGAGATATTGAGCGGAAAACGCCAGCTCAACGTGCGCCAGATTCGTTGGCTGGCCGAGCGTTTCGGGGTGTCAGTGGAGACCTTTATCTAAGAGGTCAAGACGAACAACTAATCTCCAGATGCTTGCCCCAATCTGGCGGCCGTTGCGCGTACTGCTCCATCCCTGATTGTTCCTCAAACGGCTTGGTCAGCACTTCATGCAGCCGCCGCACTTCGCTGTAGTCGCCTGATTCGGCGGCGGCGATGGCGTTTTGGGCCAGGTAGTTGCGCAGGATGTAGAGCGGGTTGACCGCATGCATGCGCTCACGGCGCTGTTCCTGGGTGTAATCCCCATCCCGCGCAACGCGTGCCTTGTACTGCTCGGCCCAGGCGTCGAACCCGGCCAGGTCGACAAAGTCATCACGTAGCCGCGCCACGGCCAGCGCCGCGGATTCATCGCCCAGGCGTCGGAAGAACAGGGTGTAGTCCACGCCGCTGTTCTGCATCAGCTTGAGCAAGCGCTCCACCAACCGCTGGTCGTCATCTTCGGCGGTGGTCAGGCCGAGGCGGCGGCGCATCAGGTCCAGGTAGTGCGCCTGGTACAGCGGCAGGTACAGGCCGAGGGCTTCTTTCAGTGCGTCAACGCTGATGAACGGCGTAAGCGCCTGGGCCAAGGCACTGAGGTTCCACTGCCCGATCGGCACCTGGTTGCTGAAGGAGTAGCGCCCTTCATGGTCGGAATGGTTGCAGATGAAGTGCGCGTCAAAATCATCGAGAAACGCAAACGGCCCGAAGTCGAAGGTGATGCCCAGGATCGACATGTTGTCGGTGTTCATCACCCCGTGGCAAAAGCCATAGGCCTGCCACTTGGCGATCATTTCGGCATTGCGCTCGACGATTTCGCGGAACATCGCCAGGTAAGGCTCGGGTTGCTCGCGGCATTCGGGGTAGTGCAGGTTCAGCACGTGCTCGGCCAACTCGGCCTGCTGTTCGGGCTTTTTGGTGTAGTAGAAATATTCGAAGTGCCCGAAGCGGATGTGGCTGTGGGCCAGGCGTAAAACCATGGCGCCGCGTTCCTGTTTTTCCCGCCATACCGGCGTGCTGGAGCCGATCACGCACAGGGCACGGCTGGTGGGGATGCCCAGGGCATGCAGGGCTTCGGAGGCGAGGAATTCACGAATCGAAGAACGCAACACCGCGCGCCCGTCGCCCATGCGCGAGTAAGGCGTCATCCCAGCGCCCTTGAGGTGCAAATCCCAATGCTCGCCGGCCTCGTTATAGACCTCGCCCAGCAATAACCCGCGACCATCGCCCAGTTGTGGCGTGTAGCCGCCGAACTGATGCCCGGAATACACCATCGCCCGCGGTTCTGCCTCGGCCCACAGCTTGTGGCCACCGAACAGCTCGGCAAATACCGGCGTTTCGGCCACGGCCGGGTCGAGGTCAAGCAGGGCCATGGCAGCCTTGCTCGCGACCACCAGGCGCGGCTCGTCGAGGGGCTCGGGTAATACGTGGGTCGAAAACGCATCGCCCAGGCGTGCGAAGCGGTTGTCGAAGGTCAGTTCGTCGAGGGCTTTCACCGGCCATCTCCAGCAGAATGTCCGAGCATTCTGCTGGGGATAGTGCGTTTAGTCGAGTTTGCTGGGTGGCGGCTCCGGCGCATCCACCACTTTGCCTGCAGGAGGCTCGGGGGCGTCGGGCTTGTCGAGGGGCTCGGCGATGGTCTTGCGCTCGTCTTCGGCTGGCACCAATTTGTATTCCTGGCCGTGAAGATTCTTCAGATAGATTTCCATCTGCCGGAACGAGATATTGATGTGCTGTTTCTTGAATTCACGATTGATGTAGCGGTTGACCTCGTCCAACACCGGGTTACGGTCGCCCAGGTCGCGAACATGCATGCGCAGTTCGTGGTCGAGGGTGCTTTCGCCGAAGTTGAGGAAGTACACATGGGGTTCCGGCTCTTTGAGTACCCGTGGGTTTTCTCGCGCCGCCTTGAGTAGCAATTCCTTCACCAGATCCAGGTCGGAGCCGTAGTCCACGCCCAGTTTCAGGGTGACACGGGTGATGGTGTCGGTCAGCGACCAGTTGATCAGTTGCCCGGTGATGAAGGTTTTGTTGGGGACGATGATGTCCTTGTTGTCGAAGTCGGTGATGGTGGTGGCGCGAATGCGGATCTTGCTCACCGTACCCGACAGGTTGCCGATGGTGATGGTGTCGCCAATGCGCACCGGGCGTTCGAACAAAATCATGATGCCGGAGATGAAGTTGGCGAAGATCTCCTGCATGCCGAAACCCAGGCCCACCGACAGCGCTGCAACCAGCCATTGCAGTTTGTCCCAGCTCACGCCGAGGGTTGAGAGCGTGGTGACAAAGCCCACGCCGGCAATGATGTAGGACAGCAAGGTGGTGGTGGCGTAGGCGCTGCCTTGGGCCAGGTCGAGCTTGGACAGCACCAGGACTTCCAGCAGGCCGGGCAGGTTGCGCGCCAGGGCAAAGGTGATGCCGATGATGATCGACGCGCCCAGCAGGTCGCCGATGCTGATGGGCACCATGCTGATATTCGTACCCGTGCCGCTGGTGTATTCGTACAGGGTAACGTTGTCCAGGTAGGAAAATACCGAGATCAGGTCCGACCACACCCAATACAGCGCCGCGATAAAGCCGCCGAGCAGGGCCAGGCGGATCAGGCGCATGGACTGTTCGTTGACCTGCTCGATGTCCAGGGTCGGCTCTTCGATCACCGCTTCGCCGTCACCGGCTTCCTTGGCAGCCTGGCGTTTGGCCAGGGCGCGGGCATAGGCCAGGCGCCGTGCGGCAACACCCAGGCCGCGCACGAAGGTGGCTTCGATCACCAGCCAGAACATCAGCAGGTACAAGGTGTTGATCAGCCGGTCACTGAGTTTCAGCGCGGTGTAGTAATAGCCAAAGCACACGGCAATAAACAGCGCGATGGGCAGGGCGGTGAACAGCACGCCGATCGCTTTGCGAAACAGTGAGGCTTTTTCGTGGGTCGGGCTGTTCAGCAGCAGGCGGCCCAGCAGCCAGGCCATCAGCCCGTAGCAGGTCAGTACCACGGCGATACCCAACACGTCGTCGGCCAGCGCCGCCGGTTGATGTTCGGCAATCGCGACCACGGCCACCAGCGCCAGTACCACCAGCCCGAGCTTGCGGATCCAGCCTTGGAGGAATTCGACCTGGGGCCTTTCCCAGCGAAAGTGCAGCTCCGCCACGCCGCCCGGCGCGAGGATGCGGTAGGCGGTGTAGAACACCAGCCAGGCCTGGGCGATCTGCAACAAGGCCGCACCCAGGTTGGCGTTTTGCCCGCGGGCGTCGATCTGCAACGCGTAGCCGCACAGTGCCAGGCCCAGGGCCACGGGCATCGCCAGCAGGATGTTGATCAGGATGGCCTGCGGCGTGTGCCACTGGCTGTCGCGCTTGAAGTGGCCGATGTCCTGGTGAACCTTTTTCAGGCGCACATACAGCGCATTGCGCCGCCACAGCAGCGCGCCGATCAGCAACAGCAACGGCAGGAACAGCAGCGGGCGTTGGGTCAGGCCGTCATATAGCTCGCTGACGCTCGACGCCCAGGGCAGGGTGGTGACCTGCTTGCTCAAGTGCGCCGGTACGGTTTCCAGCCATTCGGTGTCCAGCGGCTTGTTGCTGGGGATCCAGAACATTTGCTCGTCGAGCGTGGCGCGCAGGGTGCTGGCGGTGCTGAGCAGTTGTTTCTGGTTCAGTTGCAGGGTGATGGATTCGTTGAGCAGTGCGCTCAGTTCGCGGCTCAGGCGTTCCAGCAGGTCGCTACGGGTGATCGCCACTTCCAGCAGGGTGCGGCGCAGTTGCGGGGTGACTTCATCCGGCGGCTGGTTGGCCAGCAGGTTGTCCACATAGGCGCTGGGGGAGGTGATCAGCTCACGCTGTTGGTTGACCTCGAACTGGTACAGGCGAATGTTGGCGATGTCGTCGGCCAGGTCTTTGTCCACGGTCAGACGCGGCAGGGCCTGCTTTTGTTTATAGAGAATCTTGGACAGCAGCAGGCTGCCCTTGAGCACGTTGATCTGCTCGTCCAGGGCCGAATCGCTTTGGGTCACGGTGTCCAGTTGCTGCTTGGTCTGCAGGTTTTTCTGGGTCAGGTCGTTGAGGCGGTCGGTGCTTTTGAGCAGGTAGTCGGACAGCTTGAGGTTGTCTGCGCTTTCCTTGGCCAGGATGCTACTGCCGCCGGCTTTCTGCGCTTCGATGGACTGTTGGGTCACCGTCTGCTGGGACTGGGCCAGGCGTTTCTGGTTAATCAGGGTTTGCAGGTCCTGGATTTCTTGCTCCAGGCGTGCGGTTTTTTCCTGGATCAGGTCATGCTGGCTGTTGCCCAGGTCTTGCAGCTGGCTGTTGCCGGCCAATTCCTGGCGGCGCAGGGGAATCAAGGCATTCAGGGCCGCCAGTTCGGCGTTGAGCTGGTTGCGCTGGTCGCTGCTGAGGGGCTTGCCGTTGTCTTTGCCGAGCTTGAGCGTCGCGTTGATTTGCTGGATGCGCGTCTGGCTGCTGCTGATTTCGGTCTGGGCGCGCTCGGGGCGGGTCTGGGCGGCGATGGTCAGGCTGTTGGCGTCGGCCAGTTCTTTTTGCAGGTCGCCTTGCTGGGTGCTGCGTTGCACCAGCAATTGCTCAAGCTGCGGCACCGGCAGGCTGGCGTAGCGTTGGGCCACCGGGATGATTTTGGTGGCCTTGAGGCGCGCCAGCTCACGCTGGTTCTCATTGGTCTGGCGCGGGGCCTCTTCCAACTGGCGCTTGAGGTCGGCCAGGCGCTGCTCGTAATCCTGCTGATTGCCCAGGTAGACCAGGGTCTGTTGCAGGGTCGCCTGCAGCGCCTTCATGTCGGCGTCAGGCAGCTTGCGGTCGGGCAGTTTATCCAGGCTTTGCTGGACGGCTTCGGCGCTGGGCGGGTCGGCGGCGTATACGCTGCCAACACAAAGGGTCAGGCCCAGCAGGGCAGTGGCGAGAAAAGTACGCAGGGTTGGCATAGAGACCGGTCTTGCAAAGTGAAGAATCGGGGCGTCGTTGTCCCGCAGTTTAGAGGAAGAGTCCGGGGCCCGGGCGACTTCCTTCGGGGAATCTGACGCCGACTTTGCCAATCTTGTTCCCGTCCATGACGGCGACGGTCCAGATGGTGTTGTTCCATTCCACCTGGTCGCCGACTACCGGTGCACCGCCAACCTTTTGGGTAATGAAGCGGCTCAATGGCATGTCCGGGTCGATACCCTCAAGCTTGAGCCCGTACAAGGCGGAAACCGCGCCCAGCTGGGCGTCGCCTTCGAGTACGAAGTCGCCGAAGAAGCGCAAGTCGAGGCCCCGTTGCGGCGCCTGGCTGAACAGTTTGCCCAGGGCCGGCAGGTTGTGTTCGTGGCCGATCACACAGAGCAAATCGCCGACTTCCAGCACCGTACTACCCGACGGATGGAGCAATTGCTGGCCACGAAACAGCGCGGCGATGCGCGTGCCTTCGGGCATTTTCAGCTCGCGCAGGGCCGCGCCGATGCACCATTTTTCTGCGCCGAGGCGGTAGACGAACAGCTCCCACTCGCTGGTGACGTGCACTTCCAGGGCTGCGCGGGAGATCGGCGCCGGGTCTGGCGGTACGGTGACTTTAAGCAACTTGGCCACCCACGGCAGGCTGGTGCCCTGCACCAACAACGAGACCAGCACGATAAAGAACGCCAGGTTGAAGTACAGCTGCGCATGGGGCAGGCCGGCCATCAGCGGGAACACCGCGAGGATGATCGGTACCGCGCCGCGCAGGCCGACCCAGGCGATAAAGGCCTTTTCGCGCCCGTGGAACGCCTTGAATGGCAGCAGGCCAACCATCACCGACAGCGGCCGCGCGAACAGGATCATCCACAGCGCCAGGCCCAGGGCAGGCACCGCGATGGGCAACAAGTCATGGGGAGTGACCAGCAGGCCCAGCACCAGGAACATCCCGATCTGCGCCAGCCACGCCATGCCGTCGAGCATATGCAAAATGCCATGGCGGCTGCGCACCGGGCGGTTGCCGATCACCAGCCCGCACAGGTACACGGCGAGGAAGCCGCTGCCGTGCAGGGCGTTGGTCAGGGCGAATACGAACAGGCCGCCGGCTATCACCAGGATCGGGTACAGGCCGTTGGCCAGGTTGATGCGGTTGACCAGTTGTAGCATCAGCCAGCCGCCACCCAGGCCTACCAGGCCACCGATGCCGAATTCGCGGATCAGGTGGGTGAGCAGGCTCCAGTGCAGGCCGGTCTGGCCGCTGGCGAGCATGTCGATCAACGTGACGGTGAGGAACACCGCCATCGGGTCGTTGCTGCCGGATTCGATTTCCAGGCTGGCGCTGACCCGCTCGTTGAGGCCCTTGCCGCCCAACAGCGAGAACACCGCCGCGGCGTCCGTGGAGCCGACGATGGCGCCGATCAGCAAGCCTTGAATGATATTGAGGTTAAACAGCCAGGCCGCGGCCATGCCCGTGAGGCCGGTGGTAATCAACACCCCCACCGTGGCCAGGGACAAAGCCGGCCACAGTGCCACGCGGAAACTCGCCACCCGGGTACGCAAACCGCCGTCGAGCAGGATCACGGCGAGGGCGAGGTTGCCCACCAAGTAGGCGGTCGGGTAGTTATCGAAAATGATGCCACCGCCATCGACCCCGGCGGTCATGCCCACGGCCAGGATAATCACCAGGATGGGGATGCCTAGGCGTGACGAAAGCGAACTCACCAGAATGCTCGCAGTCACCAGCAACGCGCCGATCAAGAACAGGCTGTTGATGGTCGTCGCATTCAAAGGCAGTACTCCGGGGGCAGGGGAAGACAGGACGCAAACTGACCATGCAGTCTGCGTGCCAGGGATTCTAACCTGTTGAATTGCTGTGCTGTCAAAAAGCTTTTGTGGCTGCACATCGCTCAAATGTGGGAGCTGGCTTGCCTGCGATTGCGGTGTGCCAGGCGCCATGGGCGTCAGCTGACAGATTGCTATCGCAGGCAAGCCAGCTCCCACAAGGTATGCGGTGTGAGCAAAGGCTTATTTCAGAGGCGGAAGCGGCCGACCATCCCATTCAAGTCCACCGCCAATCGCGACAACTCACCGCTCGCCGCACTGGTCTGGCTGGCACCGGTGGCCGATTGCACCGACAGGTCGCGGATATTCACCAGGTTGCGGTCCACTTCCCGCGCCACCTGGGCCTGTTCTTCCGCCGCGCTGGCGATCACCAGGTTGCGCTCGTTGATCTCCACAATCGCGGTGTTGATGGTGTCCAGCGACAGGCCCGCGCCGCGGGCGATATTCAGTGTCGATTCGGCGCGCTCAGTGCTGTTGCGCATCGAGTCCACCGCGTGTTCGGTGCCTGTCTGGATGCTGCCGATCATGCGCTCGATTTCGCTGGTGGACTGCTGGGTGCGATGGGCCAGCGCGCGCACTTCATCGGCCACCACGGCGAAACCACGCCCGGCTTCCCCGGCTCGCGCTGCTTCGATCGCCGCGTTCAGGGCCAGCAGGTTGGTCTGGTCGGCCAGGCCACGGATCACGTCCAGCACTTTGCCGATATCCCGCGACTCATTGGCCAGGTCGCCAATCAGGGAAGCGGTGGCCTGCACATCGGTACTCATGCGTTCGATGGCGCTGACGGTTTCCTGCACAAGGTCACGGCCGTCACCGGCAGAGGTGGTGGCGTTGCGCGAGGCTTCGGAGGTGCTCACCGCGTTGCGTGCGACTTCTTCCACCGCACTGGTCATCTCGTTGACGGCAGTGGCGGCCTGTTCGATTTCATTGTTTTGCTGGGTCAGCCCACGGGCGCTTTCGTCGGTGACCGCATTGAGCTCTTCAGCGGCGGACGCCAGCTGGGTGGCGGAGCCGGCGATGCGTTGCAGAGTGTCGCGCAGTTTGTGCTGCATCTTGGCCATGGCCGCGAGCAGGCGCCCGGCCTCATCGTTGCCGTCCACGGTGATCGGGCGCGTCAGGTTGCCTTCGGCCACTTCTTCGGCGGCTTCCAGCGCCTGGGCGATGGGCAGGGTGATGCTGCGGGTCAGCAACCAGGCGAACAGCAAGGTCAGCGCCGTGGCAACCACCAGCAGGCCTACCACCAGGTCAAAGGCCATGTCGTATTGGTCTTTGGCGCGCTGGTTGGTGGCGTTGGCGTCGTTGTTATTGATGTCCAGCAAGCGGGTCAACACGGCGTTGACTTGCTCGGAGTTGTCCAGCAACTCGGTGTTGAGCAGGCTGCGCAGCTCGTTGACCTGATTGGCGCGAGACAGGCTCTTCATGCGCTCTTCAATCTGACGGTACTGGCCCAACAGGCGCACGTACTCGTTGTAGGCGTTGCGCTCTTCGGTGCTGGAGATCAGCTTTTCGTAAATGCCCTGGGCTGTACGAATCTGCTGATTGCGCAGTTCAAAGGCTTCGAGGGTCTTTTGCTGTACGTCCGGCTCGCGGTTGGTCAGCAAGCGGTACGACAGTACGCGCAGGCGCAGGGTCAGTTGGGTGAATTCATCCAGGGCGCGAATGCTGGGCACGCTGGCCGAGGTGATGTCCTCGGTGGCTGCACGAATTTTGCTCATCTGGTTCAGGGCGAACACACCGAGCAACAACATCAAGGCGCCAATAAACGCGAAGCCGAGGAAGGCCCTCGGGGCGATATTCATATTACGAAGAGACATGCTGGAGTCCTGGGGGAGGCGCTATCCATGCGGCCATGAGACGAGGTGTGCCCGCCTTATCGGCCCTGCGACTAAAGTCTTAAGGGGGCGCGCGCTTTTGTCGCATCGGACCAGGGGTTGGGTGAGTTCCGGAACCAGATCGGGTAAATGCAGTCACTAAGGCTCGAAAGTGCGGCCCGGCCTTGCAACATCGGGCTGCGCGGCCAGGGATAACCCTGGCATCCGAGGTGAATTTTCTTTATCGTCACCGCCCTTTTTAAACGCCCGAGAAATCAAAATGTTAGAAGCATCCCTCAGCCAATTGGAACAACTGGTCAGCGACCTCGTACAGCAGAATCAAGAACTGCTGGGCAGCAACGAATCCCTCAAGGCCGAGCTGGCTCGCGCCAAGGATGAAAACGAAAGCCTGCAACTGAACCTGATGGAACAGGAAGAAAAGCACGGCGCCACCGCCGCTCGCATCCAGGCGCTGGTTGAGCGTGTGAGTGCAGGGCCTGTCAGCGCATGAGTGAGGGCATAAAGGTCGTTTCGATTCTCGGAGAGGATTACTCGATCAAGGCACCGGCCGGCGAAGATCAGACCCTGATGCATGCCGTGACCATGCTCAAGGCCTCCCTGGCCGTTACCAAGAAAAAGTACCCGACCCTGATCGGTGACAAGCTATTGGTATTGGCCGCGCTGAACCTGTGCGCCGAGCAGATTGAAATGCAACAGGCGCACCAGCAGGAACTCGACCGTTACCAAGAGCAAGTCAGCGCCACGGTCGATGTGATCTCCAAGGTGATCGGTCAGCCCTGAGGGCTAAAACCATTCCTCTTGCATGCCCAGGCACGTATCGTCGCGTGCCTCCAGAATCGCCAGTTCATGATGGCAGCTCGGTACTTCCCAGGTCAGGAAATACCGGGCGGCCTGGAGCTTACCCTTGTAGAAGGCCGCATCGGCCACGTCACCCTTGGCCAACCCTTCTTCGGCGCGGATCGCCTGTTCCAGCCAGCGCCAGCCAATCACCGTGTGCCCGAACACTTTCAAGTACAGCGCCGAGTTCGCCAGGCTGCTGTTGACCTTGCCGTGGGCGAGATCGGTGAGTAGGCCAATCGTGACGCTTTGCAGCCGGTTTACCAGTTGCTCCAGGGGCTCTCGCAGCGCCGTGAGTGAAGGGTGCTTTTGCGCCCGGGCGCCGGTTTCGGCCATCAGGCGAATCAATTGCTTCAAGCCGGCACCACCGTTCTGCGCCAATTTGCGCCCGAGCAGGTCCAGGGACTGGATACCGTGGGTGCCTTCATGGATGGGGTTCAGGCGGTTGTCGCGGTAGTACTGTTCCACCGGGTATTCGCGGGTGTAACCGTGGCCGCCGAGAATCTGGATCGCCAGTTCGTTGGCCTTGAGGCAGAACTCCGACGGCCAGGATTTGACGATCGGCGTGAGCAGGTCGAGCAGTTCGTGGGCGTGCTTGCGCTCGGTGTCGGTTTGCAGGGTGGTGGTGTCATCGAATAGCCGCGCCGCGTACAGGCCGAGGTCAAAGGCGCCTTCCACATAAGCTTTTTGGGTCAGCAACATGCGCTTGATGTCGGCGTGCTGGATGATCGCCACCGGTGCGGTGCTTGGGTCTTTGCTATCGGGCAGGCGTCCCTGGGGCCGTTCGCGGGCGTAGTCCAGGGAGTAAAGGTAGCCGGCATAACCAAGCATCACCGCGCCCATGCCCACGCCGATGCGTGCCTCGTTCATCATCTGGAACATGCAGCTCAACCCCTGGTGCGGCTTGCCCACCAAGTAGCCGACGCAGTTGCCGTTATCGCCGAAGTTAAGCGCCGTGGACGTGGTGCCGCGCCAGCCCATCTTGTGGAACAGCCCCGCCAGCAGCACATCGTTGCGAGCGCCCAGGCTGCCGTCATCGTTGACCAGGAACTTGGGCACGATAAACAGCGAAATGCCCTTCACGCCTGCGGGAGCGTCCGGCAACTTGGCCAGCACCATGTGCACGATGTTTTCCGACAGCGAGTGGTCGCCACCGGAGATAAAGATCTTGTTGCCCTTGAGCCGATAACTGCCGTCAGCCGCGGGTTCTGCACGGGTACGAATGTCCGACAAGGACGAACCGGCATGGGGCTCGGTCAGGGCCATGGTGCCGAAGAAGCGCCCGTCGATCATTGGCTGCAGGAAGCGTTGTTTCTGCTCCTCGGTGCCGAAGCTTTCGATCAGGTTGGCGGCGCCCATGGTCAGGAACGGGTAGGACGTCGAGGCAGCGTTGGCCGATTGGAAATGCGCGAAGCAGGCCTGGGACAATAGCGTCGGCAGTTGCATGCCACCTGCTTCAAAGCTGCGTGCTGCGTTGAGGAAGCCGGCTTCAAGGAAGGCGTCCACCGCCGGTTTGACCTCAGGGATCAGGATCGCCTGGCCGTTTTCATAGCGCGGTTCGTTTTCGTCGTTCTTGCGGTTGTGAGGGGCGAAGTATTTTTCTGCGAGGGTGCGCGCCGTGCTGATGGCGGCATCGAAGGTTTCGCGGTTGTGCTCGGCAAACCGCTCGCGCTGGGTCAGGCCCTCGGCATCGAGGACTTCATACAGCTCGAAAGCCAGATTGCGGGAACTGAGCAGCGTCTCGGACATGGCGGCGTACCTTTGAAGGAATTGGCCTGAGTCTAAGTGCGCGAAGGGAGGGTGGGTAGCAAGATTGATTTAAGTGATAGAAGGGCAGAACACTGGCGCAAGGTGGAGCGCGATCAGTGTGGGAGCTGGCTTGCCTGCGATGAGCATAGGTATCTACACAACTTTGGTGCGACGCTGGACCTGTGGCGAGGGAGCTTGCTCCCGTGACGGCCTGACAGCCGACGCTTATCTACCTGATACCCCACGGTCCAACTGTGGGAGGCCCCACTAAGTCTCCGACATAGCGCTGTCGCGCATCAAACTGGTTCATCGTAAGGTTTAAGAACGCGT
>NZ_QODJ01000097.1:0-14051 GCF_009935965.1 Pseudomonas sp. L13 | reverse complement strand
AACTGGCTGCCATTGACTGCCTCGGTGCTGGTGGCGCTCAAGGCGCCGGCGGCGACATTGGTCAAGGTCGTTGCAGTTCCACCCTGGTTGAAGGTCACCGAAGTTTTGGTGCTCACATCATCGTACTTGACGCCCTCGGCGGCAGTGTTGGTCAGATTGCTTATCTGCGTGCCCAGGTTAGTGACCGAGGTGTTGACGCTGGTGCTCAGGTCAGTAACCGAAGTGTTGGTGGCGTTCAATTGGCTGCCATTGACCGCGTCGGTGCTGGTGGCACTCACGGCGCCGGTCGCGACGTTGGTCAGGGTGGTGACGGTACCACCTGGGTTGAAGGTCACGCTGGCCTTGGTGGTGGCATTGTCATATTTGACGCCTACGGCGGCGGTATTGGTCAGGCTGGTGCTGAGGCCAGTCAGGGCCGCGCCGACATTGGCGCTGCTGGTGGCGGTGGTGGCATTGCCTGCCGTGTCGATGGCGGTAGTAGTGAAGCTAGGCGCGACCCAGGCACCCGTCGTCGGGTTCAGTTGCGCCCCGCCCCCCAGAGCGCTGGTGAAACGTTGATCCTGTACGCCCAGGCCATTAATCGCCGTGTTGGTGGCGTTCAATTGGCTGCCGTTGATCGCATCGGTACTGGTAGCCGAGACCTGCCCAGCCGCGACGTTGCTGATTTGCCGCTGCTGGGTGGCGTTGCCGACGCTGAGCACGCTGACTGGCGTTGCTCCTGCATAAGTATAGGTGGCGCCGTTGATGACACCGTTGCCCGTCGCGACAGCCGCAGTGGTGGTGGCGTAAGAGCCCAGCGCCAAAGAGTTTGCGACCGTAGCGTTGGCGTTGTTGCCCAGAGCGACGCTGTTATTGCCTGACGAAGCGGCCTGGCCACCAAGCGCGACGGTACCCGCTGTCAGTGCCTGGGCCTGCCAACCGAGCGCAAGACCGTCAATGCCGGAGGCGTTTGATTCAGAGCCGATCGCGACCGCGCCGTTGTTCTGGGCAATCGCCGCGTTCCCCAAGGCGATTGCTCTTCCCCCCGCTATAGTGGTGCTGGCACCGTTACCAATACTGATAGACGTGCCGCCGGCTGCGGTGGCCAACGGGCCGATGGCGACACTGTCGATGCCGGTGGCTCTGCTATCGTCCTTGGTTGAAGCACTGTGAAAGTACTTAATACCTGCCCCGTCGTTGACCATGCCGTTCAGTTGGGCACCCTGGGCGCTGACGGTGGTATTGGTAGCACTCAACTGGCTGCCATTGACCGCATCGGTGCTCGTAGCGTTCAAGGCGCCCACGGCGACATTGGTCAATGTGGTCGCGCCACCCGTTGGGTTGAAGGTCACGCGGGCCTTGGTGGCTGCGTCGTCATAATTGACGCCCACGTTAGCGCTATTGCTCAGGCTGGTGCTGAGGCTGGTCAGTGCATCGCCGACATTGGCGCTGGTAGTGGCGGTGGTGACATTGCCCGCGGCAGTGATGGTGGTGGTGGCGTAGCTTGGCGCGGAAATCTGCCCGGTCGTACCTGTCACCTGAGCGCCACCACCCAGCGCGGCTGCGGTTGAAGTGGCCGTGGCGAAAAGGTCGGTGCCATTCACGGCGTCCTGCGATGTCGCCGAAACGATGCCGTTCGCGAGTTGCAGGACTTTGGTGCCACGCATATCGAGTGTATTAATGTGCGCACCGGCGGTCACCGGCGCTGAGAGTGTCGCGGTAGAGCCGCCATTGACGAAGAGTTCATTGCCCAGTGTCAATGAGGTCGCACCCAGGCCGACTTGGCCAAGTGGGTTATAGAACAGCGAGTGGTCAGTCTGGGTTGTTTTATCGGCTGCGGTGCACGCCGCGTTAGTAACGCCACTCATCGAACCCGAATCGCCCACCCGGCTGCAACCGTTGTCCGTGCCGTCATTGACGAAGATGCCGTCGCCCGGCCCGGCGACGGCCAAAGGTGTAACGCCGAAGGTCAGGAATAATGGAATGATGGCGACATGTACTGCACGGAGATTGTATGGCGCTACACCCAGTGGGCCGCCCAGCGCCGTTTGCGCGATGGCTGAGCGACTTGGGCGAATGGCCGAGCGCCGGCTGCTGCGCCCGGAGTAACTGCTCACACCTTCCGAGACGACCAGCCAGCAGTGTTTTGAAACGCTCCAAATCACAGAATGTATTTTGTTCATTTCGGTGGCGTAAGCCGTCTCCGCAGCAATAATTAAGTTGGAATTCCGTTAATCATTCGCGCGCTGAAACTCGCTGGATAACAGAATTGAATCTAGCAGGGTTTTTAAATGAGCAGCTGTAATTCAATGGGCGCGCACATAAGTCGTACTGGCTAAAAGCGACTACCTTTTTGATTGGTCATGATCTGGAGGTAACTCTTTTTCATTAGTCAAAAAGTGCGGGTTGTTACCTGCTTAAAGGGTTAAGCGCGCGATGCATCTAAGTAAATCATGCCTATTCAAGCAGTTGGGGTCTTTTGAATATGTAGGAAAATTCCTACGGATATAGAGGCTCCCCATCAGCCTCGCTGACGCCTCTTGGGACAAAAACGAGAGGTATCAAATAGATATGGGGAATTCGTTCAGGCCTCATGCTTGGCATTCAGCAGAGCGCGTGAGGTTTAAATCGCGAGGTGCGGAATTTCTCCCGTGTATCCATTTGGGCTGTGCTTGTCGGTACCTACGTGGCGGATACGGAAACTGTCAATCGGTACCGTTCTTCAGGGTTTCTGTCCATCGCGTGAAAGAGAGGAGGTGTTGAGTGGTCGGCAGGTTGTCGTGAGGGCGCCGCGCAGGGCAGTCGATGGGCGCATTCGATGGTATTCAGGGCCGTCTCGCAGGAGTGGGCAAGGGAAATCCATCTTGTTTTTTGCATTTTTGAAAAATTTTGTATTGATATTTGCCCTCGGTTGTTTATGGCGTAAACCCCTTTTTTGGTATGGCTATTTGGCTCGGGACGTAGGGTTTTTAATAAGGTTTTTTAACTTCAAAGCGAAAGATTCCCCCTCCCCATTTGTAGGATAAAAGAGTTGAGCGGGATGATTTTACATTTGTGTTGAATGTCTAGCTGAAGATGCGAATAAAGGATGTAGGAAATTTCCCAGCGTGATGTGGTCATTTTGGTTTGCGATACGGGATCATCAAACAAAAGTGAAAAAAGTGACGTATTGATATTTTTTGAAGCTGGATGCAATACTCTTTAAACGTTGTGTTTACTGTGCGTTTCACACAAGCCTTCATCTGCAAAGGAAATGGAGGTATTAACTGTCTGTGCGCGGTTCTATGCGCTCAGGCTCGGCGAGGTGCTTGGGAGAGCGGTGCCGGATGTGTGGAATCAAAAAATACGCAAAGTGTTGGAAGTAAAAAGCGAGGTGCCTCGTACTCCGTCCCGCCTGGTTGGTTAACCAGAAGTTACGCGAAAGTGCGTTGCCTGTTGCAGTTCCATTATGGAGTTTATGTGCCAGGACGGTGACCTTTTTAAAGGCTGTCGGCCAGGGAATGAATTCCAGTATCCGTTGTTATTCGTGACGCAATAGCGTGTCGCGCAAAGCGTGTCTGGAGGACGTATGGCTTCAAATAGCTTTCAAAACGAAGTGCCCAAGGCTCGGGTAAACATCAAGCTTGATCTGCACACCGGCGGCGCGCAGAAAAAAATCGAGTTGCCACTCAAGCTCATGGTCATGGGCGATTACAGCAACGGCCAGGAACAGCGTCCGTTATCTGAACGAAACAAGGTAGACATCAACAAAAACAACTTCGACAGCGTGCTGGCCGAGTTTTCCCCCAGTGTGAAACTGGCGGTGGAAAACACCCTGGTCCAGGGCGACGCCGAAGCGTCCATCGCACTGACCTTCCGCAACATGAAGGACTTCGAGCCCGAGCAAGTCGCCCGGCAAATGCCGCAGTTGCGAGCCCTGCTGGCGATGCGCAACCTGTTGCGCGACCTCAAATCCAATCTGCTGGATAACGCCACCTTCCGCCATGAGCTGGAGCGCATCCTCAAGGACGACGCACTGAGCGACGAACTACGCGCTGAACTGGCCGCTTTAGCGCCGCCGTCCGC
The DNA here is from genome assembly GCF_009935965.1 of Pseudomonas sp. L13. NCBI lineage: Bacteria > Pseudomonadati > Pseudomonadota > Gammaproteobacteria > Pseudomonadales > Pseudomonadaceae > Pseudomonas > Pseudomonas sp. L13. Next base: position 10,007 of record NZ_QODJ01000097.1, on the reverse strand, counting down.
TCGTTGATTGCCCTTGGTCCGCTGATAAGGAACTTTGATCATGTCCGTAGAACACCCATCGTCACAGTCGCAACAAACCCAGACCTATGCTCCCGAAGTCGGCCAGGGCGTGTATAACGCCTTGTTCGCCAAGATCAACCTCAACCCAGTATCTGAGTTGGGCGCGATCGAGCCCTTCCAGAATGCCGAGGTGCTGTCCGAAGCCTCGCCCGATGAGCGCGTCACCGCTGCGGTCAGTGTGTTTCTGAACCTGCTCAAGCAGTCGTCGCAGAAAGTCGAACGCCTGGACAAGACCCTGCTGGACGAGCACATTGCTGCACTGGACACGCAGATCAGCCGTCAACTCGATGCGATCATGCATCACCCGGATTTCCAGCGGGTCGAGTCCACCTGGCGCGGTGTGAAATCCCTGATCGACCAGACCGATTTTCGCCAGAACGTACGCATCGAGTTGCTGGATATCAGCAAGGATCACTTGATCCAGGATTTCGAAGACGTACCCGAGATCGCCCAGAGCGGCCTGTACCAACACACTTACACCCAGGAGTACGACACTCCGGGCGGTGAGCCGATCGCGGCGGCCATTTCCAACTACGAGTTCGGCCGCGGCCCGCAGGACATTGCCCTGCTGCGCAACATCTCGAAAGTTGCCGCTGCCGCCCACATGCCGTTCATTGGCGCGGTGGGGCCGGCGTTCTTCGGTAAACAGTCGATGGAAGAAGTCGCGGCGATCAAGGACATCGGCAACTACTTCGACCGGGCCGAATACATCAAGTGGAAGTCGTTCCGCGACAGCGACGACTCACGCTACATCGGCCTGCTCATGCCGCGTGTGCTGGGGCGCCTGCCCTATGGCCCGGACACCATTCCGGTGCGCAGCTTCAACTACATCGAAAGCGTCAAGGGCCCGGACCACGAGAAGTACCTGTGGACCAACGCCTCGTTTGCCTTCGCGGCCAACATGGTCAAGAGCTTTATCACCAACGGCTGGTGCGTGCAGATTCGCGGCCCGCAGTCGGGTGGCGCGGTCACCGACCTGCCGATCCACCTCTACGACCTGGGCACTGGCAATCAGGTGAAGATCCCGTCCGAGGTGATGATCCCGGAAACCCGCGAATTCGAATTCGCCAACCTCGGTTTCATTCCTCTGTCGTACTATAAGAACCGCGACTACGCGTGCTTCTTCTCGGCCAACTCCACCCAGAAACCCGCGCTGTACGACACCGCCGATGCCACGGCCAACAGCCGCATCAATGCGCGCCTGCCCTACATCTTCCTGCTGTCGCGCATCGCCCATTACCTGAAGCTGATCCAGCGTGAAAACATCGGTACCACCAAGGACCGACGTCTGCTGGAGCTGGAGTTGAATAAGTGGGTAGGTGGCCTCGTCACCGAAATGACCGACCCTGGCGATGATCTGCAAGCCTCCCACCCCTTGCGCGATGCACGGGTGACGGTGGAGGACATCGAAGACAACCCTGGGTTCTTCCGCGTCAAGTTGTATGCGATTCCGCACTTTCAGGTCGAAGGCATGGACGTCAACTTGTCACTGGTTTCGCAGATGCCCAAGGCCAAAGCTTAAGCCCCTTCGCAAGGACACGATGTGATGAAGATCGACCGCCCCCTGTGGGCAGCGGGCGCCTTGCTGTCGCCGCAACAGTTCCAGCAGCAGGCGCGTTGGGAGGCGTGGGCCGACGACAGTCTGGCCCACCTGAGCCTTGTACACCCCTGGGGGGTTTGGGGGGTTGCCTTTGACTTGCAGGCCTTGCACTTGGGCAAGCTCAAGGCCACGCAACTACGGGTGCGCCTGCCCGATGGCACCCTGATCGACACCGACCATGTGGATCGCCTGCCACCGGCGCTGGAACTGGCGGGGTTGCTGGCCGACTCCCGCCGCAGCGCCACCTTGGTGCTGGCGTTACCGCTGGAACAGGCCAATGGCAATAACTGTGTGTTCGATGGCACGCGGGTCGACCGGCCCGTGCGCTATCGTCAGGACTGGCGCCAGGTACAGGACATGTATGGCGATGAGGTGCAATCGATTGGCGTGCTCGAACATGTGCTAACGCTACGCCTGGCCGATGACGACAACGCCGACTACCTGACCTGTCCCGTTGCGCGGCTGATGCGCGACGGGCAGGGCGCCTGGCACCTCGACCCCGATTTTGTCCCGCCGTTGCTCAGCTTCGCCGCCCACCCAGGGCTGGTGACCCAACTGGACAACCTGCTGACGCAACTGGCCGCCAAGCGTCAGCGGCTGATGGGCATGCGCCGCGAAAGCAACCAGCGCATGGCCGACTTTGCCGTGGCCGATGTGTCGCTGTTCTGGTTGCTCAACGCCTTGAACACCTATCAACCCGTGCTGGCCGATCTCAAGGCCCATCCTGCGCGGCATCCTGAGCAGGTGTACCAGGCGCTGATCAAATTGGCCGGTGGCCTGCTGACGTTTTCCCTGGAACACGACATGGACCAGATACCGGCCTATCGGCATGAGCACTTGGAAGCGGTGTTCCCACCCCTGATGCAGACCATATCCACCTTGCTCGAGGCCAGCCTGCCGTCGCGGGTGGTGGCCCTGGTGCTGGAAGAGGTGGCTGCCAATCGCTGGCAGGTCACGCTTAACGATGCCCGTTTGCGCGAGCGCGACGGTGCCGATTTCTACCTGTCGGTGCGCTGTCGAATGCCGGCCGCGCAGCTGCAAAAACACTTCCCGCGCCTGTGCAAAATGGGCACGCCGGACGACGTCAATCAACTGGTTAATGCCGCGCTCGACGGTATTCCCTTGCAGCCGCTCAGCCATGTACCGGCGGCGATTCCACTGCGCCTGGAAAACCAGTATTTCGCCCTTGACCTTGGGCACCCCAAGGGCCAGGCCATGCTGGCCGAAGGGGTCTGTGCGCTGTACGTCCCCAGCACGCTGGTTGACATCAAACTTGAACTCTTCGCGGTACTGCGCGCATGAATCTGACAGCCTCGAAAAAGAACCCGGCCTCGGCGCTGGATATCGACAAGCTCTTGCAAGACAGCTACCTGCTGGTGGTCGAACTGCACCAGGGCGCAGAGGTGCAAGACACCTCCGAGCTGTGGCGTTGCTGCGTGCGGCAGGTCAAGCAGGTGTATCAAGCTTTGCAGGCGGCGGGGGTGAGCAACAAAAGCACAGCGCTGATCTGCCATGCCCAGAGCGCGCTGTTCGATGAAACCGTGCTGAACCGTGCCACGGGGCCGGCCCATGCGCGCTGGGCGAGCAAGCCCTTGCAGGCCCACTTGTTCAACCGTCACCAGGCGGGCGAGTTCCTGTATGAGGACATGCGCCAGGCCCTGCGCCAGCCGGTGCCCGACCTGTTGGTGCTGACGGTGTTCCAGCGCGTGATGCTGCTGGGTTTTCGCGGGCGCTACCCCGATCTCAACCACCCCGAGCGCCAGCGGCTGATGGACGCCCTGAATGCGCACGTTCCGCCCCTGAAGCTCAACCCGATGCTCACCACCCAGGGCAGCGGCCCGCGCAACGAGCGGCTTGGCACATTGCGCTCGCCTTGGGTTCGCTTGACCATGGCGGGCGTGCTGCTGGTCGGCGTCTGGTGGGGGTTGGACCAGCTGCTCGGTGGCCTGGTCGCCACGCTTGCCCCTGGCCAGGCGTGAGGCTGCGATGACACTCAACTTGATACGAGGGCTCTGGCTGTGGGCCGGGGTGCTGGTTGTGACGCTGGCACTGATCATTCCGGCCTCGGGCTGGGTGCGAGCGGCAGCGATTTTGACGGTCGTGCTGGCCTGGGTCTGGGCAGAGCGTCGTTTCGCAAAGCGCGGCGCGCAGTTGCTGCCGCCTGGTGAGACGCCCCTGCCGGCGGCAACTTATCGCCAGCCCGTGGTGCTGGTGTGTGGCGATGGGCTCACGGGCTTGTTCGGTGCTGTTCCCGCCGACCAGTTGGCGCTGCGGCTGACTGCGCAGGGTTGTTATGTGCGGGTGCCTGCGCTGGACCAACTGGGTACGGCAGTGGCGGGCGTGTTGACGCAACGCCCGGACTGGGGTGGGCAACTGAACGTGATGTTTTGCGTCAACCCCGTTGAACATACGGATGACGGCGAGTTGGCGGGGCGGATACGTGCTTTTCGTCACCAACTCACGCTGGCGCGAAAACGCGGCCTCGCGTTGCCTTTGATGCTGGTCAGTTATGGGCAGACCACCACTGACGAAGACGCCTGGTTCAGTTGCGAGAGCGGCGAGCCCGACCTGTGGGTGCGCAGTGCCGGTGCCTGTGCCAGCTTGAGCGATTGGCAGCGCCAGGCCGTCGACAGCGCCCATGGCACGGAACGTCTGGCCATGGGCGTACAGGTCGGCAGCCTGGCCACGTGGCTCAAAGACAAGGTGCTGTCGCACTTTACCGGGCGTGACGGGCGTGTGCCGCTGGTGTGGGCGATGACACTGGTGCCGACCGTGCCTCAGCGCGTGCCCGGCAACCTGTGGCAGCAATGGCTGCGCGTCAGGGTCGCCCTCGGCGCGTCCGAACCCTCGGTGGCCGGTGCGAGCCTGCCATTTCCCGACCCTTTGCTCAACCTGCTGCCCCTGCGTATTCGGCGTTCTGCGCGGTTGCGTGCGGGCATCATGGCGGTGTGGCTGTTCACCCTGGCGGGCGTGGTGGCGCTGGCCAGTTCGGCCTGGCAGAACAACCTGCTGTTGCGTCAGGTCAGCGATGACCTGCGCCGCTATCACGCCATCCCGCTGGCCGAGCGCCGCGACCAGCCGCAATTCGCCCTGCGCGAAAACGCGGTGGCCGTATTACGTGAGGACGCCGCGCGCCTGGACGACTACTACCGCCAGGGCGAGCCGCTGGCCCTGGGGCTTGGCTTGTACCGAGGGGAGCGTCTGCGCCTGCCGTTACTGGCGACCATCGCTGCCCACCGGCAACCGCCCGAGGCTCCACCGCCGATGAAGATTCCCGATGCGGTGCGCCTGGACAGCCTCTCCCTGTTCGATCCTGGCCGGGCTGAACTCAAGGCGGGCTCCACCAAGGTGTTGATCGACGCACTGGTCAACATCAAGGCCCAGGCCGGTTGGCTGATCGTCATCGCCGGGCATACCGACATCACCGGCAGCCCTGGCCAGAACCTTGAGCTGTCCCGCGCCCGCGCCGCCTCGGTGCGCGACTGGATGCAGCGCATGGGCGACATTCCTGACAGTTGCTTCGCGGTCCAGGGCTTTGGCGCCCAGCAGCCCGTGGCAAGCAATGACACCGACGCCGGGCGCGCCGCCAACCGTCGCGTCGATATTCGTCTGGTACCGGAAGCAGGGGCCTGTGCGCTTCCTGCTGCGGCGCCGGGCAAGACCCCGCCTGTCGCATCCCGTGGCATGCAAACCCCGAAAAAAGGAGCTTCACATGGCAATTCCCGTTTACCTCTGGCTGCAAGATGACGGCGGCGCGGAAATCAAAGGTTCCGTGAACGTGCAGAAACGCGAAGGCAGTATCGAGGTCATCGCCCAGGACCACAGCCTGTACATCCCCACCGACAACAACACCGGTAAGTTGACCGGCACGCGGGTGCACACCCCGTTCCTGTTCAGCAAGGAAATCGATGCGTCCAGCCCTTACCTGTACAAGGCGGTGACCACCGGCCAGACGCTTAAAAGCGCCGAGTTCAAGTGGTACCGCATCGACGACGCCGGCCAGGAAGTCGAGTACTTCATCACCAAGCTGGAAAACGTCAAGGTCGTCAAAGTCGCGCCGAAAATGCACGACATCAAAGACCAGGGCAAAGAGAAGCACAACCACATGGAACAGGTCGAGTTGCGCTACGAGAAGGTCACCTGGACCTACAAGGACGGCAACATCATCCACTCTGATGCCTGGAACGAACGCCAGAGCGCCTGATGCGTAGAAACCGGCAGGCGCCTGTGCGCCTGCCGGTTCGCGGTGTGCAGGGTTGAGCGCCCGTTCGCGGACGCTCAGCCAAACACATCGAGCTTTGATGACACGCCGAGCCCCCACACCAGAGATGCACGCCCATGGCCCAGAACTCCGCCCTTTTGCTTCGCCGCCTCAACCCCTATTGCGCCCAGGCCTTGAGTGCCGCGGCGACCCTGTGCCAGAGCCGCGCCCACGGGGTGATCAGCATCGAGCATTGGCTGCTCAAGTTGCTGGAGCAGGGCGAGGGCGACCTGACCGTGATTGCCCGGCGCTATGAATGGGACATGGACACGCTGTGGCGGGGCCTGCTCGCTCATCTCGACCGGCTGCCGCGCAGCGTGCACAGCAAGCCGCAGTTGTGTGACAAGTTGCACCATTTGATCAAATGCGCCTGGCTATACGCATCGCTGGACAGCCGCAACGAATCCATCCGCTCGGCGCACCTGCTCGCAGCCTTGCTGGAAAACCCCGACCTGCTGGCCTGCGAGGCTACCTGGCCGCTGCTCAGCCTCAGCGACAACCAGCTGCGACGCTTGTCCGGGCTGCTCGACCAACAGTCGATCGAGCGTGCGCAACCGACCCAGCACTACACATTGGAACCCACCGATAATGCGTCGGACGCCAATGTCTCGCTCCCCGAATTGCAGGAGGCGTTGCAGGGCATCCTCGACCGCTTCACCCAGGACGTGACCGCCAAGGCCAGGGCAGGGCTGATCGACCCGGTGTTTGGGCGGGACGATGAAATCCGTCAGGTCATCGACGTTCTGAGCCGCCGGCGCAAGAACAACCCGATCCTGGTGGGCGAACCCGGCGTGGGCAAGACCGCCTTGGTCGAAGGGTTGGCGCTGCGCATCGCCGAAGGCAACGTGCCCGACAGCCTCAAGTCGGTCAGCCTGCGCACCCTGGACCTGGGCCTGTTGCAGGCGGGCGCCGGGGTCAAGGGTGAGTTCGAGCAGCGTCTGAAAAACGTCATCGACGCCGTGCAGCAATCGCCGCTGCCGGTGCTGTTGTTCATCGACGAAGCCCACACCCTGATCGGCGCGGGCAACCAGGCGGGTGGCGCCGACGCGGCCAACCTGCTCAAACCAGCCCTGGCCCGTGGTGAATTGCGCACCATCGCCGCCACCACCTGGAGCGAGTACAAACAATATTTCGAGCGTGACGCGGCCCTGGAGCGGCGCTTTCAGGTGGTCAAGGTCGACGAGCCGGACGACGCCAACGCCAGCCTCATGTTGCGCGGCCTCAAGGCGCGCTACGCCAGCCACCATGGCGTGCACATCCAGGACGCGGCGGTGCAGGCGGCGGTCAGCCTGTCGCGGCGCTACCTCACCGGGCGCCAACTGCCGGACAAAGCCGTCGACCTGCTCGACACCGCCAGCGCCAGGGTGCGCATGAGCCTGGACTGCGAGCCGCAGCCGCTGGTGCGCCTCAAAGCCCAGCAGGCCGCCCTGGAACTGGAGCACCTGGCCCTGGAAGAAGATTGCAAACTCAACGGCGCCGATGCTGAGGAGCGCCTGGAGGCCATCGCCGGCCAGCACGCCGACCTGCAGCGTCGGCAAGCGGCCCTGGAAGACCAATACCACCGCGAACTCCAGCTCACCCAGCAGTTGCTCGCGGCACGCCTGGGCGAGTCATCGAGCCGGGACGTTTGTCTGCACCTGCAGCAACAGTTGCATGAGGTTCAGGGCCACCAACCGTTGCTGTCGTTGGACGTGGATGTGCGCAGCGTCGCCGAAGTGATCGCCGACTGGACCGGCGTACCCCTGGGCAGCCTGCTCAAGGACGAGCAGGCCAACCTGCTGGAACTGGAGCGCCAACTGGGCGAGCAGGTGATCGGCCAGGACCACGCCCTGAGCGCCCTGGCCCAGCGCCTGCGCGCCGCCAAGACCGGCCTCACCGACGACAAGGCACCGCTGGGCGTGTTCCTGCTGGTGGGCACCAGCGGCGTCGGCAAAACCGAAACCGCCCTGGCCCTGGCCAACACCCTGTTCGGTGGCGAACAAGCGCTGATCACCCTCAACCTCTCGGAATACCAGGAAGCCCACACCGTCAGCCAACTCAAAGGCTCGCCCCCCGGTTATGTAGGTTACGGCCAGGGCGGCGTGCTCACCGACGCCGTGCGCCAACGCCCCTACAGCGTGGTGCTGCTCGATGAAGTGGAAAAAGCCCACCGCGACGTGATCAATCTGTTCTACCAGGTGTTCGACCGTGGCTTTATGCGCGATGGCGAAGGGCGCGAAATCGACTTTCGCAACACCGTCATCCTCATGACCTCCAACCTGGGCAGCGACGACCTGCAAGCCTGCCTGCAAGAGTTCCCCGGCGCCCCCGACAGCACCCTGCAAGAACTGCTGCGCCCGATCCTGCGCGAGCATTTCCAGCCGGCCTTGCTCGCCCGCTTCCAAACCCTCATCTACCGTCCGCTGCTGGCCGATGCCCTGCAACGCATCGTCGCCATCAAGCTGGGCCAGGTTGCCAAGCGCTTGCAGCGCCACTATGGCGTGCACTGCCGCGTCGACTTGGCCCTCAACCAGGCACTGGTTGCCGCGTGCCTGCTGCCCGACACCGGCGCGCGCAACATCGACAGCCTGCTCAATCAGCAGATCCTGCCCGTGCTCAGCCAACAACTGCTGCGCCGCCAGGCCGCCCACGAGAAAACCACTGAGGTGACCCTGGGCTACAGCGAGGAGGAGGGCGTCATCCTGCACTTCAACGACGGCCAAGACCACCACACGCCGGTCGCCCTGGAGGCCTGAACATGCTCAATGAACTGCGCACCTTCTTCGACCACAGTCGCCACAAACTGTCGGTCTATGGGCTGGATTCAGTATTGGACGTGCTGGCCTTCGAAGGCCAGGAAGGGCTAAGCCAGCCGTTCAGCTACCGCGTCGAATTCACCTGCCTCGACGGCGACCTAAGTGCCGACAGCCTGCTGGGCAAAGACGCCAACTTCAGCCTGCACGGCCCCGGCCTGAGCCCCGACATGGCCGCGCTCAAAGCCGTGGGCATTGAGGTGCCCCCGGTCAAGCCACTGCGCACCCTGCACGGCGTGGTCACCGGCTTCAAACGCCTGTCCGGCTCCCTGGACGAAGCCCGCTACGAAATCACCCTGGAACCGCGCCTGGCCTTGCTGGCTCGCGGCAAACAATTTCGCATCTACCAACACCAGTCGGTGCCGCAGATCGTCGAAAGCATCCTGCGCAGCCGCCATGATTTCGAAGGTCAGGACTTCCTCTTCAACCTGGTGCGCGAATACCCCAAGCGCGAACAGGTCATGCAGTACGACGAAAGCGACCTGGCCTTCATCTCGCGCCTGTTGGCCGAAGTCGGCATCTGGTACCGCTTCACCCGCGACGAACGCCTGAACATCGATGTGGTGGAATTCCACGACGACCAGCGTCACTACCAGTTCGACGTGCAACTGCCATACCGCCCGCAATCCGGCCTGAACAGCAGCGGCCAGGACGGCGTATGGCGCCTGCAATCGAACCACAAGGTGGTGGAGCAACACGTCAACATCCGCGCCTACCACCACCGCGTCGCCAACGCCCACCTCGACGGTGATGTGGACCAAAGCCGTGGCGCTAAAGGCACCTACGGCGAGGCCTACCACTACGCCGAACCCTACAATGTCATCGGCGACCGCTACGACCAGGACGAAGACCTGCAAAGCGAAAGCGGCTACTTCTACGCGCGCCTGCGCCACGAACGCTACCTCAACGGCCAGACCCACCTCAGCGGCGTCAGCAGCAGCCCCAGCCTGACCCCCGGCCAAGTCCTGAAAATCACCGGCGGCGCGCCCAACGCCTTCACCCCCGGCGCGGTCATCACCCAAGTCACCACCCACGCCGCCCGCGACCGCAGTTTTGAAGCCAGCTTCCAGGCCATTCCCTACTCGGAAACCGTGTGCTTTCGCCCGGCATTGCTGCCCAAACCGCAAATCGCCGGCACCGTCCCGGCCCGCGTCACCAGCCCCAAAGAACACGACCCCTACGGCCACATCGACCTCGAAGGCCGCTACAAAGTCCATTTCCTGTTCGACCGCGACACCTGGAAACCCGGCCAGGAAAGCCTCTGGCTACGCCTGGCCCGGCCCTACGCTGGCGA
>NZ_QODJ01000096.1:0-14814 GCF_009935965.1 Pseudomonas sp. L13 | reverse complement strand
CCCAAGCGAGGTGCCGAGTGGTGGGGCAAGAGCCCTTTGGTTACTTTGGGGCTTTTCCAAAGTGACCCGCCGTCAGGCGGAACCCTAAGTAGCCGTTACCGCAGCAATGGATATGTACACAATCCAACTGTGTTGACTGTCAGGCCGCCTTCGCTCCCACAGTTGGATTGTGGGGTGCCAGGTAGATAGGCGGCGGCTGGCTGGCCGCCATCGCAGGCAAGCCAGCTCCCACAGGGATATTGAGTGCATTCATGATCAGGTACACCCGAATAAGCTATGGTGCTCACACATAGTTCTTTGAGAGCCACCATGCCCTTCCTCGCCCGCACCCACCCTCGTCTCTCATCTGCCGCCGTACTGGGCCTCGTCGTCGGCCTCCTGGTGCCGGCCGACACCCTCGCCAGCAAAATCCTCATCGGCTGGAACACCGGGGTCTGGACCTACCTTGTTCTGATGCTGTGGCTGACCATTCGCGCCAAGGCCGAGGACGTCAAGCGCATTGCCGAAGTCGAAGATGAAAACGCCGGCCTAGTGCTGTTCATGGTGTGCATCGCCGCCATCGCCAGCCTGGCCACCATCACCTTCGAACTGGTGGGCAGCAAGGACCTGGCCACTTCCGAGCGTCTCCTGCACTACGGCTTTACCGGGCTGACGGTGATCGGCTCCTGGTTGCTGATCGGGGTGATTTTCAGCGTGCACTACGCCAGGCTCTATTACACCTGGCCAGGCAAGGAACCCGCCTTGCGTTTTGCCGAAGGCTTGCTCACCCCCAACTACTGGGACTTTCTGTACTTCTCCTTCACCATCGGCGTAGCGGTACAAACTTCGGATGTGGGCGTCGCCACCCGTGGCCTGCGCAAGGTGGTACTGGGGCAGTCGTTGATCGGTTTTTTATTCAACACGGCCATTCTCGGCTTTTCGATCAACATCGCCGCCGGATTGTTTGGCTAGACTGCACAAACCTTCTAGACGCTTACCCCAGCGTCGCCGCTAATAGCCCTTCACTTTTAGCCTTGGTGTTGTATGCCTGCGCACAATTGGATCGACTTGTCCCAGGACGCCGACACCGGCATCGAGACCCTGCGCGCGCATTTCGAAGGCCATGCGTATGACCCCCATTGGCACGACAGCTACCTGGTGGGCGTCACCGAACAAGGCGTGCAGCAATTCAACTGCCGGCGCATGCGCCATGACAGTGTGCCGGGGCAGGTGTTCCTGTTGGAGCCCGGGGAACTCCACGACGGGCATGCCCCGACAGTCGACGGCTTCACTTACCGCATGCTCTACCTCGACCCGCAGTGGCTGGAACGGGAAATCTGCAGTGTCTTCGAGGAGGCACCCGCCTATCATCAACTGAGTTTCGCCAGCACCTTGGCCAGCGATCCGCGCCTGGCCCTGGCCACAAGCCACGCGTTTCAGAGCTTGCATCACGGTGAATTGCGGATCGTGCGGCAAAGCGCGCTGGATCAATTACTGGAACGCCTCACCGGCCAGCTCTACTGGCGCATGCGCTACCGCGATGACCCACGTTTGCCGCAGGTGGCGCACAAGGCGCGGGAATACCTGCACGCCCATCTGCATCACGACGTCGGCATGCATGAACTCGCACTGGCCTGCGGCGTCGACCGCTTTCGCCTGAGCCGCGCGTTCAAGAGCGCCTTCGGCCTGCCGCCCCATGCGTATCTGGTGCAACTGCGCCTGGCCCGTGCCCGATATTTATTGGCCAAGGGCGATCAACCGGCAGACGTGGCGATAGCCCTGGGGTTCGCTGACCAAAGTCATTTGGGCCGCTGGTTCATGCGCGCTTATGGCCTGACGCCGGCCGCGTACCGCAAGCGCTGCACAAATCTTCCAGACCGGTAACCCGCAGGCTTGTGAAGATGGACGCTCTCGATGAGTTCACCGGAGCCACCCATCATGCTGTCCACGTTCGTGCCTTTCATGCTGTTCGCCTTTGTCGCCTCCATCACCCCCGGCCCGACCAATATCCTAGTGCTGAGTAACAGCGCCCGTTACGGCTTCAAGGCTGCATTGCCCATTATTCTGGGGGCTGGTGTGGGCGCATCGGGGATCGTGCTGCTGGTGGGTTCCGGTGTGGGCCAATCGCTGGTGCAAATGCCTAAGGTGCAAATGACGATGCAGTGGGCCGGTGTGACCTGGCTGAGTTACCTGGCCTGGCAGATCTTCAGTGCGCCAGTGCAGGCCCTCAGTGCGGATGACAGGCAAAAACCCTTGGGCCTGTTGGGCGCCGCGGCCCTGCAATTGATCAACCCCAAGACCTGGATGATGGCGCTGGCGGTGGTCAGCGTGTTTGCTGGCCAGGGTGGGCAGCGCCAGGTGGTGTACCTGTCCCTGATATTTTTCCTGATCGCCTTGCCCTGCCTAGGCGCCTGGGCCTTATTGGGTGCCGGGTCTAGCCGCCTCTTGCGCTCCCCCAAAACCCTGCAAGCGTTCAACCGAATCATGGCCTTGCTGCTGTTGGGCTCAGCCTGGCTAAGTGTGCTGATCTGAAGGCGAAAAAAAAGGGGAAGCCTGAGCTTCCCCTGTTCGGATGGATGAATGAATTAAAAGTCGTAACGCACGCCGAAGTTGACACCCCATGGCTGGTCGACGGTTTTACCACGTGTATGCTCGAGGTCCGCATGCAACTTGACGTTCTGAGACACCGACATCGCCACACCACCGGCCATTTCGATGCGCGAACCGAATACATCGTTGTTGAAGCGCTCGCCGTTTACCGTGACCTTATTATTGTGGTTGAACTCATGGGCCAACGCAGTACGCAAGTACGGTTGCAACACACCACCGCTGTCCAGCTGGATACTCTTGCCCACCGTGACGCCTGCCTTGCCGACGACCGAGGCCGAACGGTCACCTTTGGCGTGCAGGCCATTGTCCAGGTCATAACTCTGGGCCTGGGTGATCGCAGCATTGAGCTGCCCGTAGGGTTCTACGAAGAAGCCGTCATCGAGTTTGATATGCCGTCCGACTTCTACCGAAGCCCCCACGGCGTTCTGGGTGTAGTTGCCCTTGGCTTTCTTGCCGTCGCTCATGCTCACGTTGACTTCGTTGTGCAAGCGGTTGAGCTTGACCACACCGTCGAAATACAGGCCGCTCTCGTCATCGAGCCACGTGGCATAACCGCCCACGTAGTAGCTGTCGACTGTACCGCCACCGGAACGGTTGAGGTCGATATCGGAGGTACTGTGACCGGCCATCACACCGGCCACCCACTGCCCGTCGCCGCCGTACAGCGGCGTGTCGATACCCAAGGTAAAGCCGCGCTGGTTCTGCGTGTAACCACCACCATCCTGATTACCGCTGACCTCGTACTTGTTGCCGTAGCCACGCATCCAGAAACCTTCGTTGTTGCCTTGGCTGAAACGCAGCTCACCCATGCGGGTACGCAACAAGGTCATCTCGCCGTACAACACCGTGGGTGAGGTGTTGAACAACGCCATCACCGCCTTGGTGCTGTTGCTGGTGCCGCGACGGTTAGGGTCCAGGTACCAGTCGGTGTCCTCCTGCTTGAGCCCGTAACTGTAGGCACCTGCGTCAACCGTTCCGCCGACCAGGGCGAACTGTGCATCACCGCCCTCGGTGCTCACCACGCGAATCGGCTCGGCCGTTGCCAACTCCGACCCCGTGGCCGCCAGCAACAGGCTGTGGTTACCTTCGGCGATGCCATTAACGGCGAGCAAGTCGGTCTGGCCGCTGCCAAAGTCCGTGTGCATCACGAACGTACCTTCGCCCGACAGGCTGTCGACATCCAACCGGTAGAACTCATTGGGCCCGCCAAAATGCACGCTGCCGCCCGCCATCTTCAGGTCGCCGACTTCGCTGTCGCCCACCAGCGCCCAGTGGGAGGCGTTGTTCACGCTTAACTCGGCCACGTTTTTCAACTGGCCGGTCAACCACGAGCCGTTGTTGAGCTGCAACTTGGCGGTGCTGCCCTCCTCGACCACCACGTCACCGAACAAGGTACTGCCGTCGACATTCATGTTGGCGAAGGAGCCGCCGGTGACTTCGAGAATATTGCCGTTGCCGCCCCTGAGGGTCGAACCGTTGCGCACGTCTATCGCTGCATTAGCTGGTGTACCAGCCTTTGAGCTTTCGACCAGAATGGCTGCGCCCGCTTTTCCTTCCACGTACGAGCCATCAAGGATCAATGCAGCTGGCACCTCAGGGCTGCGGTCCATATCCATCCGCACGCCATTGAGTTCACCGGTAATTGTGCTGTCGATCGCGATGGCTTGGCCGAACAGATACAGACCCACGCCATTTTCGCCAGTGCCTGCAACGTCGGTTTGGTAGAGTGCCAACGTGCTGTTACCACCCACACTAACGCCACGCGTGGTGCCTGTGATGCTGCTGTTGAACACCGAGGCAATCGCGCCCTCGTCGCTGCCAATCGGACGAGAAACGACCAGGCCGGTGCCATTAGCGTGGGTAAGTGTGCTGTTCTTGAGCGACAGCGTCCCGCCACTCATGAACACTGCTGCCGGTTGTGTCGCCCGCGCAGTGATCTCGGCGCCATCAATATTCACGTTCGAATTGAATGCCGTGATGTCTTGGGTTTTGCTGCCTGGGTTAACGGTCAAGTTCGCAGACTGTGCACGGATTTGTTTGGTAGTGGCTCCTTCTACGGTGAGGCCTGAGCCCGGCTTCAATTCGAAGCTGTCAGGCGGAGGGCCCGGCCGGACGGTTTCATTCGGCCCGGTAACCACTCGCGCTTCGGCCATACCCGACATCAGCACCACTAAAGAGACCGCGTTTGCCTTCAAAGCGAAGCTTAACGGGTTGAGTTTAAAATTGAATATTGACGACATCAGGACCACCCTCTGGGTTTGGCATTTCCGATTGAAGAAATTGGCCGGTACCAAAAGCGCGGAACCATGCCAATCAAGCGGTGCCCAAACTACCCAGAGGCGTTCCCTGTTTATGTAGGATTAGTCTTAAGTCGACAGTTTCAATGTCGACAAATAGGGTGAGAATATATGTGGATCCAGGGAGCAACTGCTGCTCCCTGGTCGTTGCCGCAACCATTCAGGGCGCCGCGGGTACCGGCGTGTTGTCGCAGTAGGTGGGAGAGGCGCCGGATTTGACCGAGCGTGCCCGATGCAAAGCGTCGCTCGATGTTAAAGGCCCTGTTGTCAGTTGAATGGTGTAGTTGATCCTTGCCGACCCCATGAGCCGTACGCCTATGTGTGGCTGAATCGTCTTCATGAGGGTGGAGAAAGACGCGTCCAAGGTCACCTCAAACCCCAGCGCGATCATGGCGGCGGTCAACGGAGGGGAGTCTTTGAACCCTACGGACGCAAGCACCGGGGTCGTGCCAGCATCATCACTGTAGCCTTGCCAGTCCACCCGGACCACCATGGTCGGCTCAAACAAGTCCGACGGCGGAATATAAACCGTGATATGTCCGTCCATATTCAAAGGCCTGAAGGTAGTGCAGTTGATCACGCCTGGAGGCCCGCCAAACACATCCAGGTTTTGGACCTCGGGCATGACAAGGGCCTGGACATTGGCCTGTACGTCCACCCAGGTCACCTCGGACTCCTGCCGATTCGTACCGGGCCCCGTATCGATGGAGTAATGCACCTGCTTCAGAGGCGGTGCGTTACCATGTTTGGCAATCAACGCCCATGGAATCTGCAGCGGCGGGGTGACCGGAGCACCGGCAACCCCACCCGTGATCAGCCGAGTGGCGGCGAGCTCTCCCTCGTAAAAGGCCCGGATGGTAAAGTCCTCGGTATCTGGGGTCGGGACCTCATCCCACAACGTGATATGCATATTGGCAGGCCGATTGGCGTGTTCCGGTAATAGCTCGTTGTCATTACCCTCGGCGCCGCTGGAATCTACCCCCTTGATTACGACCGGATCCAGGTCGGTGTTAGTCAGGTCCGGAGGATTGGTAGGGGTCGGCCCGACCACGTGTAGATTCAAATTGATGATCGTCGACGGCGCAGGTCCATACGTCACGGATCGACGCTTGATGATGTAAGTGACCGTCAACTGCAAGTCACCTGTCGACCCGCCATAGAGCGTTTGCAAAATATGGAATGGAACATTAATGGGCACTGGAAAACTGGTACTGCCTAATGGCGTACCTTCTAGGCTTTCACTGGCGATGCTGGTCGAAAACTGGATGTCAATCACATCACCGTCATTTTCCCGTTGAGGGTTGTCGTACGCCGGGATTCTCACAATCATTCCCTGGTCAATGGCGGCGTCGGCCCGGTCGAAGCGGTTGTCTCCCGGGAACGCTCTGCCAATCAGGGGCTGCTTCAGATTAGCCGGTGCAGGTAGCAAGGCCACATCCACTCGCAAAGAGGAGGAAAGCTGGCTGGGATTGCCCGCCGCGTCCAGTAACTGATACCGAATCGTATTGAACGCGTCCGGCCCGCCCGCGACGACACTCTTGGGCAATGGAAACCTCAGGTCCGTCACGGGCCAATCCACATCGGTAGAGGGAGGATCTGGTGCATAGGGGGCATCGGAACCTCCGTAAAAAATCCTCAGCCTGTCACCCAGTGCACGCCCTTGAGCGACGTAATCTGGAATTGAAAAAAACAGCCGATCATTGGGAGGCGCTGGAAAATCGGCCTCTTCAATGGGCAGTGTCAAGCCTGCCGGTAGGATAGGCGCTGGCGGGAGATTCGGAGATGATGCGTACGGTGCATCAGTATCGACAATCAAACGCATCTCGGTCGATTCGCTCAAGTTCTCCGCACGTTTGATATACACCTCGTACTTGATATCCCAGTGACCTGGCGGACGCCTGCCTCGGGCGATATTCGCAGTTGCATAGGCTTGTGGCAGTGTTGCATCGAAATTAAAAGTGAACGTTAGGAACGGCTCTCCATACTCGGCATCATCTACCGGCTTTATAAACACTCTCACGATATCCGGAGCGGCGCCACTGACGCTGTAGTCTTCCCATCGCGGCATTCGCAGTTCCAAATCTTGAGACAACGCCTGCTCCCGAGAAAGCAATCCTGGAAAACCTGGAACAGAATCAACTTCTGGTGCTTCCAACTGTGATAAAACGACTGCCGACGGGCTAACAACAGAATTTAATCTGGCAAAATAATCACGCGTCTTTTTATTCATCATCGTTCTCCATTAGTGACAATATGGGCGACGAACAACTGCGGAAATATTCGTTTAACCCTGTTCAGTTAGTACAGCCACTCTCCTACTGGAAGCACCCTTCACCCACCACTCATTTCGGGCGTAACGCCTTGTGCTGATGCAATCAGTTTTTCTTAGCCAGCGTAGGCACGCCGTCACTTGTACAATTGATAATATCGCCGGCCTGGCAATACCCGCCTGCGGGGTATGCCAGGTCAACCCTAAAACGCCGTAGAGTCGACTGACCAATCTTGCGCCGGCCGCGCCACACCTCATACCCTGCTTGGGCCGTGCTGACAAAGCGCAACGAATACACAACAGGATCGAACGGCCTTACAATAAACTCCAATCCCTGAGCCAAATCCGTTGGCGTAGCAAACGTCTTGGTCTCATTGAACCTGCTGGCGTCCACCACGGGTTCCTCCCAACCATTATTGTTATAGCCGTGAGTAAAAAACCTAACTTCATCGTTTAAATCAAAGTCACCATGAGACACCACTTTCCAAGTGACGCCATTGAATATTTCCGGAGACGAACAGCATGTAAGGAATGTACCGGTCTGCCCAATAAGTGTGTGTTGAATGACCGGTGTAGGAAAACTGATCAGCGGCCCTGTATTAACCTCGACCTGAGTATTTCCAGACTGTTGCTGGTTAACCCCATTATCGGTGGTGTAATACACTGGCAACGCCGGGTTGATGATGCCCTCCATGACTGCCCATGGAATAACACTGGAAAATACCAACTGGCCTGCGACTTCCCCGACTTGCACCGTTTTGGTCGCCACGGGCCCGGTACTATTCCAAAAAAACCGCAGTATCTGGCCTGGCTGTGGGTCGTCATGCAGGAACACGCGGGCACGAGCCCCGACATCCTGGTCGCGATGATCGACCAAATTGACCTCATCTGACGCCAGGCCGCGCACTTCAGCCAAGGGTAAATCAGGATTAAACAGCGCGGGTGCTCCGGCATGATCTTGCCCGGCAACCGTGAAATCTTGCCGGATGCGCCGAACATATGAAGGGTAGCTCGCCAGGCCACGGATAATCTCATAGCGTACGCGGATTTCCTCTGCCACCAAGACAGGTGATGGCCCGCGCATGATTAACCATGGAACCGGTACCTGTGTTTCGACGCCATTCAGCACGGGTATATCAGTGACTGGCCGCTCATCCCAAAAGACCCGGGCGTGATCACCGTCGGCCCAATTGGCATACGGATCAATCAGCATCACCACCCCAGCCCGCGCGTCGTCACGCTTGATGAGAGCGTCGTCATAGGCCGGCGGCATGATAGTCGGTGCAGGCAGAGGTACATCTGGGCCTGCTATCAGATCCAGCACAAACGGTAAGCCGGCACTACGTGTGCTGAAATTACCCGCCTCGTCGAACACCTGATAAAAGAGATAGGCAGGTCCATTATTCAGGCGACGAAAGGCGGCAGCTGATAACTCAACGACCAGGGGGTCTGAGGCGCTTACAAGCACATAGTCGCCGTCAGGGGCAGCGGCAGCCGGGTTAGGGCTATTGGATAGAAAAAACTCAATACGGTCATAAGCATCTCGCCCCCGATAAGGCGAAACGTTGAAGCGTATCGGGTCATTGCTCGCCAGGTAGGTTTCGTCGACACCTGTGATGGGTGGAATCACGAAACTGAGTTGGTCATCTGGCCTGAGCAGTTCCGGCGACTCCATATCAATGGTTAAGGTGACCTTAGGGTCAAGTTCGCTAACTTGCCCCTCTGAGTCGATCACTCGATAATACAGTTCCACTGTGCCCGAGCGCTCTCTGAGCATGCCCAACGGCACATGCATGTCTACAAACGCAGGCAGGGGTGGAGGTGGAGCATTGATGAGCTTCAGGTCGGCCTGCCTTTCGAGACCGTTACTTAGCCAGAGAAGCAGCACCCTGTGAGGTGTGTCCAGGGGCTCAGGCGCAGGGAGCCACATCGGTATCCTGACCAATAGGGGGGCGAGCATCAGCGAAACCGGCACCAGACCTCTGGGGTCGAGCGGATCGACACCGGGGATGTCCATGGGACCCAGCGCGAGCACGCCTGCACTGCTTGCCCCAGGTATTTGAGTCGGTTTTGAAATGGACATGCTCTTTCCTCGGTCAATGGCACGCTACCCAGGCCTCTATCCCCAGGCATGCTGTGGAAAAGTAAACGCTAATCGCACACCTCTGGATACTGTCAGAACTAACAGGTAGAGGGCGCCATTCGTCGGGCTCACCTGCGCTGAGGCTCGTCTGAAAATCGAAGATTAACTTGACGCATTCCTCTACTTGGCGTTCCATGAAACCGGTTTCACAGCCACTCCTAACTCCAATAAGAAAGGCTTTACCGTGACTTCATTCTCTGCCGCCCAGCGCAGCCGCGTGACCATGCTCGACGTCGCCGAGCGCGCGGGCGTGTCCAAGGCCAGCGTGTCGCGCTTTATCGGCGATGACCGCGCCCTGCTCTCCGATGCCATCGCCCTGCGCATCGAACAGGCCATCGACGAACTCGGTTATCGCCCCAACCAAATGGCCCGTGGCCTCAAGCGTGGGCGCACGCGCCTGATCGGCATGTTGGTGGCGGATATCCGCAACCCCTATTCCATTGCGGTGATGCACGGCGTCGAAACCGCGTGCCGCCAGCACGGCTACAGCCTGGTGGTGTGCAACACCGATCGCGATGACGAGCAAGAGCGCCAACACCTGGCGGCGCTGCGCTCGTACAACATCGAAGGCTTGATCGTGAACACCCTGGGCCATCACCTCGACCAACTGCTGGAACTGCAACGGGAAATGCCCCTGGTGCTGGTAGACCGCAAGGTCGAGCCCTTGCACAGCGACCTCGTGGGGCTGGATAACTCGGCGGCAGTGCGTATGGCGATGGACCATCTGCAACAGCAGGGTTACCGCGACGTGCTGCTGGTGAGCGAGGCCACCGATGGCACCAGCTCACGGTTGGAGCGCCTGGAGAGTTTCAACGCCGAGATTGCCCAGCGCCCGGCGTTGACAGGCGCCGTGGTTGAACTGGATGCTGAACTGGAAAAGCGTCTGCAAGCTTTTCTCGCCAAACCCGGCCCCAAAGCACTGTTTTGCGCCAACGGCGTGGCAGCACTGGCCTGCACCCGTGCGCTCAAGGCGCTGGGCTGCGACCTGTTCGCCGACGTGGGCTTTATCGCCCTGGATGACCTGGACTGGTACCCGCTGGTGGGTAACGGCATCACCGCCCTCGCCCAACCGACGCAAGCGATTGGCGCCAGCGCTTTTGACTGTTTGCTCAAGCGCCTGCGGGGCGATGCCGCCCCCACCCGCACCCTGGATTTTTTACCGGAGCTGATTATCCGCGGCTCGACCGCTCTGTCCCTTTGTAGGAGCGAGCTTGCTCGCGAAAGTCGTTAACAATAACGCGCAGCATCTGGTTGCGCGCGGCGCCCTCGAGCTTTTCGCGAGCAAGCTCGCTCCTACAAGGGTTGTGTGTTTTTTTTAAGAAAAAATGAAACCGGTTTCAGAGGTACACAACAATGCATAAATACCCCGTCTCCATCAGCCTTTCCAGCTACGGCGCCGACCTGGTTCGCCAGCAGGGCCAATTGAGTTTCGTCGCGCTACTCAGCGCCGCCGGTGCCCAGCGCATTGAATGGCGTGAAGAGCTGCTCACCACCGAGCAACCGGCGGAACTGGCCCTGGCCGCTGCAGAACAAGGCCTGGAATCAGTATTTTCCTCGCCCTTGGAGCTGTGGGTCGCCGGCCGTGCCCAGCCCAATGCCGAGCTGGCCGCGACCCTGGACCGCGCCCAGGCCTTTGGTTCGGGCTGGTTGAAGGTGTCCCTCGGTTACTTCACCGACACCAACGACCTGGAAAGCCTGCACGCCCTGCTCAACCGCCACCCGGTCAAGCTGCTGGTGGAAAACGACCAGACCCTGCACGGCGGGCGCATTGAACCGATGCAACGGTTTTTCACCGAAGTCGAACGCCTGGGCCTGCCGGTGAAAATGACCTTCGATATCGGCAACTGGCGGTGGCAAGACCAATCCGCGCTCACCGCTGCGCGGTTGCTGGGCCGGCATGTGGATTACCTGCACTGCAAGGCCGTGGCCCGTCGCGCCGACGGCAAGCTCGTCGCCCTGCCGCCGGGCGCCACCGACCTGCATCTGTGGGAACAACTGCTCAAACACATGACTCAAGGTATTACCCGGGCGGTGGAATTTCCCCTGCAGGGCGATGACCTGATCGAGGTCACCGCACAACAGGTCGCGACCCTGGCCCGCCTTGGCCAACCCCATGTGGAGAACGCCCATGTCTGAGATCGATATCCTTTCGTTTGGCGAGACCATGGCGATGTTTGTCGCCGAACAGACCGGCGACCTGGCCCAGGTCGGGCAGTTTCACAAACGCATTGCCGGCGCCGACAGCAACGTCGCCATCGGCCTGTCGCGCCTGGGGTTCAATGTGGCCTGGCTGAGCCGCGTGGGTAACGACTCCCTCGGGCGTTTTGTGGTCGATACCCTGAGCAAAGAGGGGCTCGATTGCCGCCATGTGGCCGTCGACCCGCTGCACCCTACCGGCTTTCAACTCAAGTCCCGTGAAGAGGTCGGCGCAGACCCTCAAGTGGAGTACTTTCGCAAAGGCTCGGCCGCCAGCCACTTGTCCATCGACGCCATCCACCCAGCGCTGCTGCAAGCCCGCCATCTGCACGCCACCGGCATTCCGCCAGCGCTGTCCGATGCCACTCGCGCACTGTCGTTCGAGCTGATGACGCAAATGCGCAAGGCCGGGCGCAGCGTGTCATTCGACCCGAACCTGCGCCCGTCCCTGTGGGCCAGCCAGGCGCAGATGATCCGCGAAATAAACGCCCTGGCCGCTCTGGCCGACTGGGTGTTGCCGGGCCTGGGCGAAGGTCGCCTGCTGACCGGTTTTGACGACCCGGAAGACATCGCCGCGTTCTATCTCGACCAAGGCGCCGAAGCCGTGGCGATCAAGCTGGGCGCCGAGGGCGCTTATTACCGCACCCATATGGACCAGGGTTTCGTCGCCGCCGTACCGGTGGCCAAGGTGGTGGATACCGTGGGCGCCGGCGATGGCTTTGCCGTGGGCATGATCAGCGCCCTGCTGGAAAACTCAAGCTTCCCCGAGGCCGTACAGCGCGGTAACTGGATCGGCAGCCGCGCCGTGCAGAGCCGTGGCGATATGGAGGGTTTGCCGACCCGCGCAGAATTACCCACCCGATCCGTTGCGTGACCCATTACCTGTTGCCACAACTACAACAAGCTCAGGAGCAACCCCATGGAAACCGTGAAACTCGCCACCCGTCGCTGGTGGTACATCATGCCTATCGTGTTTATCACCTACAGCCTGGCCTACCTGGACCGCGCCAACTACGGCTTCGCCGCCGCGTCCGGCATGGCCGCAGACCTGATGATTACGCCGGGCATGTCTTCTCTGCTCGGCGCGCTGTTTTTCCTTGGCTACTTTTTCTTCCAGGTGCCGGGGGCGATCTACGCGCAAAAGCGCAGCGTCAAGAAACTGATCTTCGTCAGCCTGATCCTCTGGGGCGGCTTGGCCACGCTGACTGGCGTGGTGTCCAACGCCTACATGCTGATCGTCATCCGCTTCATGCTCGGGGTAGTCGAGGCCGCCGTGATGCCGGCCATGCTGGTGTACCTGTGCCACTGGTTCACCCGTGCCGAACGCTCGCGGGCCAACACCTTCCTGATCCTCGGCAACCCGGTGACCATGCTGTGGATGTCGGTGGTGTCGGGCTACCTGGTGCAGCATTTCAGCTGGCGCTGGATGTTCATCATCGAGGGCCTGCCAGCGGTGCTGTGGGCGTTTATCTGGTGGAAGCTGGCCGATGAGCGTCCCAAGGATGCCAAGTGGCTGAGCGACGCCGAAAAGCACAGCCTGGAAACCGCCCTGGCCGCCGAGCAGGTGGGAATCAAGGCCGTGAAGAACTACGCCGAGGCGTTCCGTTCGCCCAAGGTGATCATTCTCGCCCTGCAGTTCTTTTGCTGGAGCATTGGCGTGTACGGCTTCGTGCTGTGGTTGCCGTCGATCCTCAAGGCCGGTTTGCAGATGGACATGGTCGAAGCCGGCTGGCTCTCGGCGTTGCCTTACCTGGCGGCGGTGATTGGCATGCTCGTGGTGTCCTGGGGTTCGGACAAGCTGCAAAAACGCAAGCGTTTTGTCTGGCCGCCGCTGTTGATTGCGTCGATTGCCTTCTACGCGTCCTACGTGCTGGGCGCCGAACATTTCTGGTGGTCCTACACCCTGTTGGTGATCGCCGGGGCGTGCATGTACGCACCCTACGGCCCGTTTTTCGCCATCGTCCCGGAGATACTGCCGGCCAACGTCGCCGGTGGCGCCATGGCGCTGATCAACAGCATGGGCGCCCTGGGCTCGTTCGGTGGCTCGTACCTGGTGGGTTACCTCAACAGCAGCACCGGCTCGCCCGGCGCTTCGTACCTGCTGATGAGCGGCGCGCTGCTGCTTTCCGTGGTGCTGACGATTTTCCTCAAGCCTGGCGCCAGTGACCGCTCGCCGGCGCCAACCCTGGAATTGAAGGTAAAAACCTCATGAAAAAGTCTGTCGTGTTGTACAAAAAACTCTCCGCCCCGCTCATGGCTCGTCTGCATGAGCAGGTCGAGGTCACGCTGATTGACGCACTGGATGAAACCGGCCTGGCCAAGTTGCGCGATGCCTTGCCTACCGCCAACGGCCTGCTGGGGGCAAGCCTGCGCCTGGACGCGCGGCTGCTCGACCTGGCGCCCCAGTTGGAAGCGGTGGCCAGCGTCTCGGTGGGCGTCGACAACTACGATATCGACTACCTGACCGAGCGCGGCATCCTGCTGAGCAACACTCCGGATGTGCTTACCGAGACCACCGCCGACACCGGTTTTGCGCTGATCCTGGCCACCGCGCGGCGCGTGGTGGAACTGGCCGACATGGTGCGTGCCGGCCAGTGGAACAAAAACATCGGCCCGGCGCATTTTGGCAGCGATGTACATGGCAAGACGCTGGGTATCATCGGCATGGGCCGCATCGGCGAAGCCTTGGCACAGCGTGGGCATTTTGGCTTCGGCATGCCGGTGATCTACCACAGCCATTTGCCCAAGCCGGCGGTTGAAGCGCGCTTTGGCGCGCAGTACCGCAGCTTGCAGGACTTGCTCAAAGAGGCGGATTTTGTCTGTCTGACATTGCCGTTGACCGCTGAAACCGAAAAGCTGATTGGCGCCGAGGAATTCGCGCTGATGGGGCCAGAGACGATTTTTATCAATATCTCCCGAGGCAAGGTGGTAGATGAGGCGGCGCTGGTGCAAGCGTTGCAGCAACGCACTATCCGCGCGGCGGGGTTGGATGTGTTTGAGAAGGAGCCGCTGGATCACGCATCGCCGTTGTTGCGGTTGAACAATGTGGTAGCCACGCCGCATATCGGCTCGGCCACTCATGAGACGCGGGAGGCGATGGCTAAGTGTGCGGTGGATAATCTGCTGACGGCATTGGCTGGCGAAAAGCCGGTAAACCTGGTGAATCCAGAAGCATGGAGGCCCTGACACAACACAAGAGCAAAGGTGGGAGCTGGCTTGCCTGCAATAGTCATAGGTATCTATACAACTTCGTGGGCTGTAGCCGCCGACGGTAACCACGATGCGAAGCGAGCCGCTCTTGATCTGCTTTTGATCTTGAT
>NZ_QODJ01000095.1:0-15186 GCF_009935965.1 Pseudomonas sp. L13 | reverse complement strand
CAGCGTGGTTTGACGGGGCGCCTAAGATCAAAAGCAGATCAAGATCAAGAGCGGCTCGCTTCGCATCGTGGTTACCGGGGCGGCACATTCGACATCTCTGTCGATTGAACGGCCGCCATCGCAGGCAAGCCAGCTCCCACAGTTGATCATGGGGGCATCAATTAGATCAGCGCCAATTTTTGAAGTACCCAGGGGCATTTTCTTCAATACCTCTCGTCTTTGCGCGCGTTACCGTGATCTCAACATCGTTGGCATCACACAAGGAACTGTAATGAGCTTGATTCTCTCCATGGCCGCTTTTGCCCTGGCCACGTCCATCACTCCCGGGCCTGTCAATGTGGTCGCGTTAAGTGCCGGCGCGCGTTTCGGTTTTGTCGCCAGCCAGAAACATGTGTTGGGCGCCGCTGTAGGTTTCACCTTATTGTTGGTACTCATCGGCCTGGGGTTGCACGAAGTGCTGGTGCGCTGGCCGATCCTGATCCAATTGATCCGCTGGGGCGGTGTGGTGTTCTTGTTGTATATGGCGTGGAAGCTGGCGGTGGATGATGGCTGGTTGGACGCTGATGGTGCACAGACCGCGCCTTCGATGCTGTACGGCGCGATCATGCAGTGGCTCAACCCGAAAGCCTGGCTGGCGTGTGTGGCAGGTATGGGCTTGTTTGTGGCCGATGGCGATGCGGCGCAGGTGTGGTTGTTTGCCGCGCTTTACCTGGTGATCTGCTACCTCTCGGTGGCGTGCTGGGCGTATGCGGGGACGTTTTTGCGCCGCTATTTGCACAACCCGAAGGGTGTGCGCCTGTTCAACCGCTCAATGGCCGCGTTGCTGGTGGCCAGTGTGGGTTATTTGCTGATGGCTTGAGGTTTTCGCGGTATTGCCCCGGCGTGGCCGCGAAGTGTTGTTTGAAGGTGCGCTGGAAGTGCGCCTGGTCGGCAAAGCCCGCGGCCAGGGCGACGTCGGCAATCAGGGCGCCATTGCGCAGTTGGCTGCGGGCAAACTGGATGCGTCGGTTGACCATGAAGGCGTGGGGCGTCAAGCCGTAATACTGCTTGAATGCGCGGATCAGGTAAGACGGCGACAGGTCGGCGGCCTGGCAGATGTCCTCCAGCTTCAAGGCCTGTGTGCAGTGGGTGCGGATGTAGTCGGCGGCGCGTTCCAGTTTGTGGTTGACCTCGCGTACCGGCGCCGGCGAAGGGTTCAGGCGCTGTTGCACCTCGGTGAAGTAACTCACCAGCGCGCTCTGTTTTTGCAGCAGTTCGGCCTGTTCATCCACGAGCGTGCGGTACAGGTCTAGCAAACCGTGGTACAGCGCGGTGTCGCGGGTATGGGGCGTGTCGAAGGGCCGGTAGCCCTGGTCGGTACTGAACCCCAGCTGGTATTGCAGGTCGGTCAGCCAGGGCGTGTCGAGGTACAGCATGTGGTAGGACCAGGGCTGGTCATGGATGGGGTTGCACGCATGCACATCGCCGGGGTTCATCAGCACCACGGTGCCGGCGCTGATGTCGAAGGTGCGCGCGCCGTAGTGGTAATAGCTGCAGCCGGTGGTGATCGCACCGATGGAAAAATGCTCATGGGCGTGCCGGGTGTAGGTGACCTTGCGCCCGTCGGCAATGGTGCGCGCTTCGATGAACGGCAGGCGTTCGTCGCGCCAGAAGCGCGGCGTGTCTGCGGGGCGGGCGATAGGGCTCGGCGACATAGCGTTAGTTCTCCTGCATTTGCACCCGCGTTACGTCAGGCCGGTACCAAAAAAGCCGCCTTGAGCAACTGCCGGGTATAGGCATGCTGCGGGTCGGCAAAAATAGCCCGGGCGTCGCCTTGCTCCACCACCTGGCCTTGCTTGACCACCATCAATTGGTGACTCAGCGCCTTCACCACCGCCAGGTCATGGCTGATAAACAGGTAGGTCAGGTTGTACTTGGCCTGCAAGCCGCGCAGCAACTCTACCACCTGGCGTTGTACCGTGCGGTCCAGGGCCGAGGTGGGCTCGTCCAGCAGGATCAGGCGCGGCTTGAGCACCAGCGCTCGGGCGATGGCGATGCGTTGGCGTTGGCCGCCGGAGAATTCATGGGGGTAGCGATGCCGGGATTCGGGGTCCAGGCCCACTTCCTTGAGCGCCGCGATAATCGCGGCTTCCTGTTCGGCGGGCGTGCCCATCTTGTGGATGCGCAAGCCTTCGCCGACGATCTCGCTGACACACATGCGCGGGCTCAGGCTACCGAAGGGGTCCTGGAACACCACCTGCATTTCCCGGCGCAACGGGCGCACCTGCTGTTGGCTGATGCGGTCCAGTTGCTGGCCTTCAAAGCGAATTCCGCCCTGGCTGCCGATCAGGCGCAGAATCGCCAGGCCCAGAGTGGATTTGCCCGAGCCACTTTCGCCAACGATGCCCAGGGTTTGCCCCTGGGGCAGGCTGAAGTTGATGCCGTCTACGGCCTTGACGTAATCCACGGTGTTGCGCAGAAAGCCTTTCTTGATCGGAAACCAGACTTTCAGGTCGTCCACTTCCAGCAGCGGTGGGCCGACCGCGTTGCTGGCCGGCCCGCCACTGGGCTCCGCAGCAAGCAGTTCCTGGGTGTAGGGATGCTGGGGCGACTGGAACAGCGTCTCGCAATCGGCCTGCTCCACGATGCAACCTTGCTGCATCACGCACACACGGTGAGCGATGCGCCGTACCAGGTTGAGGTCGTGGCTGATCAGCAGCAGCGCCATGCCCAGCCGCGCCTGCAGCTCCTTGAGCAATTCCAGAATCTTCAACTGTACGGTGACGTCAAGGGCGGTGGTCGGCTCATCGGCGATCAACAACTCCGGTTCGTTGGCCAAGGCCATGGCGATCATCACCCGCTGGCGCTGGCCGCCGGACAGCTCATGGGGCAGGGCCTTGAGGCGTTTGTGCGGTTCGGGGATGCCCACCAGTTCCAGCAACTCCAACGTGCGCTGGGTGGCGACCTTGCCGGTCAGGCCCTTGTGCAGGCCGAGCACTTCGTTGATCTGTTTTTCGATGGAGTGCAGCGGGTTCAACGAGGTCATCGGCTCCTGGAAGATCATCGCAATACGGTTGCCGCGTATATGCCGCAGGGTCTTCTCTTTGAGCGTCAGCAGGTCTTGCCCTGAATATTCGATGGTGCCAGACGGATGCCTTGCCAGAGGGTAGGGCAGCAGGCGCAGAATCGAATGGGCGGTGACCGATTTGCCTGAACCGCTTTCGCCCACCAGCGCCAGGGTTTCGCCGCGCTTGATGTCGAAGCTGACGTGGTTGACCACGCGGTGATGATGCTCGCCGGTGACGAACTCGACACTGAGGTCGCGGATTTCGATCAGATTGTCCGGATTCATCTCATTTCCTCGGGTCGAACGCATCGCGAGCGGACTCGCCGATAAACACCAGCAGGCTCAACATGATCGCCAGCACCGCAAAGGCACTCATGCCCAGCCACGGCGCCTGCAGGTTGGATTTGCCCTGGGCCACCAGCTCACCCAGCGACGGCGAACCTGCCGGCAGCCCGAAGCCGAGAAAGTCCAGGGCGGTGAGGGTGCCGATGGCGCCGGTAAGGATGAAGGGCAGGAAGGTCATGGTCGAAACCATCGCATTGGGCAGGATGTGGCGAAACATGATGGCGCCGTTCTGCATGCCCAGCGCCCGCGCCGCGCGCACGTACTCCAGGTTGCGCCCGCGCAGGAACTCGGCGCGCACCACATCCACCAGGCTCATCCAGGAAAACAGCAGCATGATCCCCAGCAGCCACCAGAAGTTGGGTTGCACAAAGCTGGCCAGGATGATCAGCAGGTAGAGCACCGGCAAGCCGGACCAGATCTCCAGAAAACGTTGCCCGGCCAGGTCGACCCAACCGCCATAAAAGCCCTGCAAGGCGCCGGCAATCACGCCGATGATCGAGCTGAGCACGGTCAGGGTCAGGGCAAAGAGCACCGACACGCGAAAGCCGTAGATTACTCGCGCCAGCACATCGCGCCCCTGGTCATCGGTGCCCAGCAGGTTCACCGAGGACGGCGGCGCCGGGGCCGGGACTTTCAGGTCGTAATTGATGCTCTGGTAGCTGAACGGAACCGGCGCCCACAAGGTCCAGGCGTTCTTGGCCTTGAGCAGTTCCTGGATGTACGGGCTCTTGTAGTTGGCTTCCAACGGGAATTCACCGCCGAAGGTGGTCTCCGGGTAGCGCTTGAGCGCCGGGAAGTACCAGCCGCCGTCGAAGTGCACTGCCAGGGGCTTGTCGTTGGCGATCAACTCGGCGCCCAGGCTCAGCACGAACAGCACCAGGAACAGCCACAGCGACCACCAGCCACGCTTGTTGGCCTTGAACCGCTCGAACCGGCGACGATTGAGGGGGGACAGGTTCATCTCAATGCTCCCGGCTGGCAAAGTCGATACGCGGATCGACCAGGGTGTAAGTGAGGTCGCCGATCAGTTTCACGATCAGCCCCAGCAGGGTGAAGATAAACAGCGTGCCGAACACCACCGGGTAGTCACGATTGATCGCCGCTTCAAAGCTCATCAGGCCTAGGCCGTCGAGGGAGAAGATCACTTCCACCAGCAACGAGCCGGTAAAGAAGATGCCAATGAAGGCCGAAGGGAAACCGGCGATCACCAGCAGCATGGCGTTGCGGAACACGTGGCCATACAGCACGCGCCTGTTGGTCAGACCCTTGGCCTTGGCGGTGACCACGTACTGCTTGTTGATTTCGTCGAGAAAGCTGTTCTTGGTCAGCAGGGTCATGGTCGCGAAGTTGCCGATCACCAGGGCGGTGACGGGCAGCGCCAGGTGCCAGAAGTAATCGAGGATCTTGCCGCCCCAGCTCAACTCGTCGAAGTTGTTGGACGTGAGCCCGCGCAAGGGGAACCAGTCGAAATAACTGCCACCGGCAAACACCACGATCAGCAAGATCGCGAACAGGAACGCCGGTATCGCATAGCCGACGATGATCGCCGAGCTGGTCCACACATCGAAATGGCTGCCGTGGCGCGTGGCCTTGGCGATCCCCAGGGGGATGGATACCAGGTACATGATCAGGGTGCTCCATAACCCCAGGGAAATGGACACCGGCATCTTCTCCTTGATCAAGTCGATGACCTTGGCGTCCCGGAAAAAGCTGTCACCAAAGTCCAGCTGGGCGTAGTTCTTGACCATGATCCACAAGCGTTCCGGCGCCGACTTGTCGAAGCCGTACATCTTTTCGATTTCCTTGATCAGCGCCGGGTCCAGGCCCTGGGCGCCACGGTAGCTGGAGCCGGCCACCGCGACTTCGGCCCCGCCGCCGGCAATGCGGCTGGTGGCGCCGTCGAAGCCTTCGAGCTTGGCGATCATCTGCTCCACCGGGCCGCCGGGCGCGGCCTGGATGATGACGAAGTTGATCAGCAAGATCCCGAACAGCGTGGGGATGATCAGCAACAGGCGACGAACAATATAGGCCAGCATTTAATCGCCTCCGCTCGCCGCATCGGCGCGTGTATCCAGGGGGACGGCAGGCGTGACGTCGGGCTTGCTCCACCAGGTGGCGGTGCCGACGTCGTAGCGTGGCGAGACCTTGGGGTGGCCCAGGTGGTCCCAGTACGCGACGCGGAAGGTCTTGATGTGCCAGTTGGGGATCACGTAGTAACCAAACTGCAGCACACGATCCAGCGCCCTGGCGTGGGCGATCAGGCTTTGGCGCGAACCGGCGTCGATCAACTCCTCCACCAACTGGTCGACGGCGGGGTCCTTGAGGCCCATGTAGTTGCGGCTGCCGGGCTTGTCGGCGCTGGAGGATTTCCAGAACTCGCGCTGCTCGTTACCCGGCGAGGTGGATTGCGGGAAGCTGCCCACCAGCATGTCGAAGTCGCGCGAGCGCAGGCGGTTGATGAACTGCGAGACGTCCACGCGACGAATCACCAGGTCGATGCCCAGGTCTGCCAGGTTGCGCTTGAACGGCAGCAGGATGCGCTCGAACTCGGTCTGGGCCAGCAGGAACTCGATGGTCACCGGCTTGCCGGTGCTGTCGACCATTTTGTCGTCGACAATCTTCCAGCCTGCCTCTTGCAGCAGTTGGTAGGCCTCGCGCTGTTGGGTGCGGATCATACCGCTGCCGTCGGTGTGGGACGGTTCGAAGGCCTGGGTGAAGACTTCGCCAGGGATCTTGTCGCGCAGCGGCTCAAGGATCGCCAGTTCGTCCGGGCCGGGTAGGCCGGTAGCGGCCATTTCCGAGTTTTCGAAATAGCTGCGGGTGCGGGTGTAGGCACCGTTGAACAACTGCTTGTTGCTCCATTCGAAATCCAGCAACAGGCTGATGGCCTTGCGCACCCGCACGTCCTGGAACATCGGCTTGCGCATGTTGAACACAAAGCCCTGCATGCCGGTGGGGTTGCCGTTGGGAATTTCTTCCTTGATCAAGCGGCCTTCTTTCACCGCTGGAATGTTGTAGGCGTTGGCCCAGTTCTTGGCGCTGAACTCCAGCCAGTAGTCGAACTGCCCGGCCTTCAAGGCTTCCAGGGAGACGGTGCTGTCGCGGTAGTAATCGGTGATGCGGGTATCGAAGTTGTAGAAGCCCTTATTGACCGGCAGGTCCTTGGCCCAATAATCCTTGACGCGCTCGTAGCGAATCATGCGGCCCGGCTTGACCTCGGCCACCTGGTAAGGCCCGCTGCCCAGAGGGATTTCCAGGTTGCCCTTGGAGAAATCCCGGCTCGCCCACCAGTGTTTGGGCAGCACTGGCAACTGCCCCAGGATCAACGGCAACTCGCGGTTGTTGGTGCGCTTGAATTTGAACAGCACGCGCAACGGGTCTTCGGCCACTACTTCATCGACGTCGGCGTAGTAGTTGCGGTACAGCGGGTTGCCTTCCTTGATCAGGGTCTGGAAGGTGAATACGACGTCTTCGGCGCGGATCGGGTGGCCGTCATGGAAGCGCGCTTCGGGGCGCAGGTAGAAGCGCACCCAACTGTTGTCCGGGGCTTTTTCGATTTTGCCGGCCACCAGGCCGTACTCGGTGATGGGTTCGTCCAGGCTCTGCATGGCCAGGGTGTCGTAGATCAGCGGCAGGTTATCCGCCGGCACGCCTTTGCTGATGTAGGGGTTGAGGCTGTCGAAGCCGCCCATGGCCGATTCGCGGAAGGTGCCGCCCTTGGGGGCGTCGGGGTTTACGTAGTCAAAATGCTTGAAGTCGGCGGGGTACTTGGGTGGCTCGTTGTAGAGGGTCAGCGCATGTTGTGGCGCGGCGTGCGCCGCGGTGCACAGCAACAGGCTGGCGAGCAGGGTAGTACGCAAGGACATCATTGGGCTTTCTCCGAAGCTTTCAGCCACCACGCGCTCAGGCCCAGGCTATAGGGCGGCGTGGTGACGAAGGCGAACCGGTTGCGGTACGCCAGGCGATGGTAGTTGAGGTACCAGTTGGGAATGCTGTAGTGCTGCCACAGCAGCACCCGGTCCAGGGCGCGGCCGGCGGCCAGTTGTTCTTCGCGGGTCTGCGCCGCCAGCAGTTGGTCCAGCAGGTGGTCGACCACCGGGTTGGCGATGCCGGCGTAATTCTTGCTGCCCTTGATCGCGGCCTGGCTGGAGTGGAAGTACTGCCACTGCTCAAGACCGGGGCTCAATGTCTGGTTGAGGGTCATCAGAATCATGTCGAAATCGAATTGATCAAGGCGCTGTTTGTACTGTGCGCGGTCAACGGTGCGCAAGCGGGCGTCGATGCCGATGCGGGTCAGATTTTCGACATAAGGTTGCAGGATGCGCTCAAGGTTCGGGTTGACCAGCAGGATTTCCAGGCGCAGCGGTTGCCCGTTTTTATCGAGCAGGCGCTGCCCCGACAATTTCCAGCCGGCCTCGCTGAGCAGGGCCAGGGCCTGGCGCAGGGTTTCGCGGGGGATGCCGCGGCCGTCGGTGTGCGGCAGGCTGAACGGCTGGGTAAACAGCGCGGCCGGCAGTTGGTCGCGGTAGGGCGAGAGCATCAACCACTCATGGCCCACAGGCAGGCCAGTAGCCGAGAACTCACTGTTGGGGTAATAGCTTACCGAGCGCTTATAAGCGCTGCTGAACAGGGTGCGGTTGGTCCATTCAAAATCGAACATCAACCCCAGGGCTTCACGCACCTTGGCCTGGCTGAACGCCGGTCGTCGGGTATTCATGAACAGGCCCTGGCTCTGGGTGGGGATCTGATGAGCGATCTGCGCCTTGATCACATCGCCGCGGTTGACCGCCGGAAAGTTGTAGCCCGTGGCCCAGTTTTTGGCCTGATGCTCGATATAAATGTCGAATTCACCGGCCTTGAAGGCTTCAAAGGCCACGTCGCTGTCTCGATAGAACTCCACGTCGACCTTGTCGTAGTTATAGAACCCCTGGTTGACCGGCAGGTCTTTGCCCCAGTAATCCTTGACCCGTTCAAACACCAGTTGCCGCCCAGGCGCCACCTTGGTGATGCGGTAAGGCCCACTGCCCAGCGGAGGCTCGAAGGTGGTGGCCTTGAAGTCACGGTTTTTCCAATAGTGTTGGGGCAGCACCGGCAACTCGCCCAGGCGCAGGATCAGCAAGGGGTTGCCGGCGCGCTTGAACACAAAGCGGATACGGTTAGGGTTGAGGATGTCGACCCGGGCCACTTCCTGCAGGTTGGTGCGGTACTGCGGATGGCCTTCGGTCAGCAGGGTGCGATAGGAGAACGCTACGTCATCGGCGGTGATCGGCTTGCCGTCGTGAAAGCGTGCTTCGGGGCGCAGGTTGAACACCACCCAACTGCGGTCCTCGCTGTATTCCACCGAGTGGGCAATCAGGCCATAGCTGGAGGTGGGTTCATCGCCGGACGGCGCGTATTGCCCGGTGCCCACCATCAAGGGTTCATTGAGTTCGTTGACGCCGTACTGCAGGAAGTTGCCGGTGGCAACCGGGCTTGTACCCTTGAAGGTATAGGGGTTGAGCGTATCGAAGGTGCCAAATGCCATCACCCGCAATGTCCCGCCTTTGGGCGCTGCAGGGTTTACCCAATCGTAATGGGTGAACTTGGCCGGGTACTTGAGTGTGCCGAACTGCGCATAACCGTGGCTTTCGGTGATCGTCGCGTTCGCCGCAAAGCTCAAGGCCAGGCTTATTAGTAGAAGGAGGGGACGCTTCAAGTCAGAGATCCGATCCAGGCGGCTTGGGCTTTATGATCGGTACAGTAACAGCTTGTTCCGGTTGGAAAAAGGCTGTCGGGAGGGCCATTTTGCGGACTGCGAGCTATTGGACGGTGTGAAGGTCAAATGTGGGAGCTGGCTTGCCTGCGATAGCATCGACTCGGTGCCTGGGACACACACCGAGGTGTCTGTATCGCAGGCAAGCCAGCTCCTACATTGATTATCTTGGCCCGGAAACCACCAGCATCTGGCCTGGCTTCAATGCCTGGCCGGTGCGCGGGTTCCAACGCTTGAGATGCTGCATCTCGACGTTGAAACGCTTGGCCACCATGTACAGCGAGTCACCTTTCTTGACCTTGTACTGCACCGGCTTTTTCGCCGCAACTTTGCGCGTGTCCTGCATCACCAGGGTCTGGCCAACCTTGAGTGCCTGGCCGTTGAGCTTGTTCCAGCGCTGCAGGTCATGCACATCGACCTTGTTGGCCTTGGCAATAAGCGTGAGGTTGTCGCCACTGCGTACCTTGTAGCTGCGGGTGCGCCCTGCAACCGCCTTGGTCTCGACTTCGTCGAACACCGGCTTTTTCGGGCGCATGCTCAGCAATTCTTCCGGCTTCATCGTCGAAAGGGTGCTGGTCAGCAACTGGGCCTTGGAGGTCGGTACCAGCAGATGCTGGGGGCCGTCCAGGGTGGTGCGTTGTTTCAGGGCTGGGTTGAGCTGGAACAGTTCGTCTTCGTCGATCTCGGCCAGCGCGGCAACCCGTGACAGGTCCATGCTTTGCTTGACTTCAACCACTTCGAAGTACGGCGTGTTGGCAATCGGGTTCAGGTTGACGCCGTAAGCTTCGGGCGCCAATACCACCTGGGACAAGGCCAGGAACTTGGGCACATAGTCCTTGGTTTCCTGGGGCAGGGGCAGGTTCCAGTAGTCGGTGGGCAGGCCGAGTTTTTCATTGCGCTCGATTGCCCGGCTGACCGTGCCTTCGCCGGCGTTATAGGCCGCCAGGGCCAGCAGCCAGTCGCCGTTGAACATGTCATGCAGACGCGTCAGGTAGTCCAGGGCGGCGGTGGTGGAGGCGGTGATGTCGCGGCGGCCGTCGTAGGCGCGGGTCTGGCGCAGGTTGAAGTAGCGCCCGGTGGAGGGAATGAACTGCCACAAGCCGACCGCATCGCTGCGCGAATAGGCCATTGGGTTGTAGGCACTTTCAATCACTGGCAGCAGCGCCAGCTCCAGGGGCATGTTGCGTTCTTCAAGGCGTTCGACGATGTAATGAATGTAGAGGCTGCCGCGTTCGCCGGCATTCTCCAGAAAGGAGGGGTTGCTGGCGAACCATAGGCGCTGTTGCTCGATGCGCGGGTTGACGCCGACACCGTCCTGCAATTGAAAGCCCCGACGCATGCGTTCCCAGACGTCCTGGGGTACTTCGGGGCTGGGCTTCTCTGATAGCCAAATAGGTTTTTGCTTGATCTTGGCAGCAAGATTCGGTTTGGGTTGCACGGTGGATTGTGCAGCGTAATGGGTCGATTGGCAGCCCGCCAGAGTTGCGGAAACGGCCACCGCCACGGCTTGAGCCAGGCGGGTCAATGCGTCTGAAGAAATGGATTTACGAATAGATGACGACATTGGCTGGAAGTAAGTTCCGGGCAAAAATGTCGGGCGATTCTAGAAAGCGCTGTGGTTGCGGTCAACCATTCAGAAATTACGTATCAGATTGCATCTGGTTAGAACTTATCTTTCCAAGCCCTCAAGCTAGCAAACACCTCGGCCCCAGAGCGGTTGTCGCGGCCGTTCCGTTCGTCCGCTTTTTGTTTAACGGATGTTTCAGCGGTGCGCAAAAATGGGTTAGTAAGTTTTTCCAGGGCCAGGTTGGATGGCAGCGTCATCTCGCCACGGGCGCGGAGTTGGGCGACATTTTCCACCCGTTCGGCGATGTCGGCGTTGTGCGGTTCCACGGCTTGGGCAAACTTGAGGTTACTTTGTGTGTACTCGTGGGTGCAGTACACCTGCGTATCGGCGGGCAGGGCGGCCAGGCGTTCCAGGGAGCTGTACATCTGTTCGGGCGTGCCCTCGAAGAGGCGACCGCAGCCGGCAGCAAACAAGGTATCGCCACACAGCAATACGCCTTGGTGGTAAAAGGCGATGTGGCCGAGGGTATGGCCTGGCACGGCGTACACGTCGAAGTCCCAGCCCAGCACGTTGATGTGGTCGTTGTCGTGCAAGGCCACATCCCGCGCCGGGATCTTTTCGTTGGCCGGGCCGTAGACCTTGGCGCCGGTGGCAGTTTTCAGTTGCTCGACACCGCCTACATGATCATGGTGATGGTGGGTGACCAGGATGTCGCTGAGGCGCCACTCGGCATTCTGCTCGAGCCATGCCAGCACTGGCGTGGCATCGCCGGGGTCGACCACCGCGCAGCGTTGGGTGGCGGGGTCTTGTAACAACCAGATGTAGTTGTCGGTGAAGGCGGGTAGGGCACTGATCTGTATCATTCTTCGATTCGCCAAGCTGAACACATTGGTGCATCTTAGAACGTCTAGGCGAGTTGGAGAATGCAATGACTGATAAAGCGTTCGCCCAGGCCGATCCTGAGTGGCTGGCCCTGATCAGCGCGGCCCGTGAATGGTTGTCCGGGCCGATTGGGCAGTTTTTGCTGGAGGAGGAGCGGCGCATGCTCGAAGACGAGCTGGGCCGGTTCTTTGGTGGCTACCTGGTGCATTACGGGCCGTCAGCCGACACGCCGCCCTCGGCGCCGCAGGTGCAACGCAATGTGCGCCTGGGGGCGCCGTTGCCGGGGGTGGAAATCGTCTGCGAGGAACAGGCCTGGCCCTTGAGCGAACACGCCGCCGATGTGGTGGTGTTGCAGCATGGCCTGGATTTCTGCCTGTCACCCCACGGTTTGTTGCGCGAAGCGGCCAGCAGCGTGCGCCCTGGTGGCCATTTGCTGATTGTTGGCATCAACCCCTGGAGCAGTTGGGGCCTGCGCCGTATGTTCGCCCATGACGGGCTACGCCAGGCGCGTTGCATCGCGCCATCACGGGTGGGTGACTGGCTCAACCTGCTGGGCTTTGCGCTGGAGAAACGCCGCTTCGGGTGCTATCGTCCGCCGCTTGCGACTGCCAAGTGGCAGGGCCGCCTGGCCGGTTGGGAACGCCGCGCAGGGGCCTGGCAGCTGTCGGGTGGCGGCTTCTATTTATTGGTTGCACGCAAGATCGTGGTCGGGCTGCGACCGGTGCAGCAAGTGCGCCGCGAGCCGATCGGCAAGCTCGTGCCGATGCCGTTGGCCAAGGTCAACCGCGAACAGCGCGAACCGTAAAACCTCTTTTTGATTTCAGGCCGAATAACCGATGACCGATAGCGTAGAACTCTTCACCGATGGCGCCTGCAAGGGCAACCCGGGCCCAGGTGGCTGGGGCGCCTTGCTGGTGTGCAAGGGCGTGGAGAAGGAACTGTGGGGCGGCGAAGCCAATACCACCAATAACCGCATGGAACTGATGGGCGCCATTCGCGGCCTCGAAGAACTCAAGCGGCGCTGCAACGTACTCCTGGTGACCGACTCGCAATATGTGATGAAGGGCATCAACGAGTGGATGGTCAACTGGAAAAAACGCGGCTGGAAGACGGCGGCCAAAGAGCCAGTCAAGAACGCCGACCTGTGGCAATTGCTCGATGAGCAGTGCAACCGTCACGACATCACCTGGAAATGGGTACGCGGCCACATTGGCCACCCTGGCAACGAGCGCGCCGACCAGTTGGCCAACCGTGGCGTGGATGAAGTGCGCGGCTACAAACAAAGCTGAATCAGCGACACCGCAGCGGCCGTTCGAGCCGCTGCTTCACTGCCGCCATCGCGCGTGGCGAATCTACCAGCACGGCATTGAGCTTCAGGCAGGCAGCGGCGCGATAGTCGTTAGCGTTGTTGACCCCAATCGCCAGAATATTCGATTCGCCGTTGGCGCGAAAACAGTCGACAGCCTGGGGCGTCCACAGCTTGGCATTCACCGCTGAGCGGGCCTCACCGAGGGTGAAAGTTTCCACCAAATCCACTTTGCGCTGGTACTCGAACGCTACCCAACCGCCTGGTTGCGGTGTCGGGTTGCAACTGTTTGCCAGGGCAACATTGGCCAGGCGTTCACGGGTCCGGTCCCTGGATTCGAACAGCCGGGCCTTGGGGTATTGGGCGAACGCTTGCTGGTAGCTGACGTCGGTGGAGTAGATCCACACGCGGTCCCAGGCATGGTTCTGCTCCAATACGCGAGCAACAGCCGCCGCCTGGGGCGTGGCCGGGAGTGCTTTCATGTCGAGGATGATCGGGGTGGTTACTGGAATCGCTGTGAGCGCCTGTTGCAATGAGGGCAACGCTACGGCCTGGGTGCGATAAGGAAAGGTCACGCGGCCATCCGCTGCAGTTTGCTTGAACTGCCAGCCGGCGTTGAGTTGTTGCAACTGCGCCCAGGTCTTCTCTGCCACTGCGCCCGTACCCTGGGTGTTGGCACTCAGGTCGGCGGGCCGGTACAACACGGGCACTTCGTCACGGCTCAGTTGCACGGTCAGCCACAGCATGTCGACGTTATGGCGCAGGGCATTCTCAACGGCCAGCAGCGTATTTTCCGGAAAGTCCGCGGTGCCACCTCGATGGGCCACGACCAGCGGCAGGCGCGTGCCTGAGGTCTCGGGAGCCGATGGGGTGCTGCAGCCGCCCAGCAGGAGGCTGGTGAGCAGCAAAGCCAGGGTATATCGAGCTTTGATCATTGGGGAGCACACTCTCGTAGCGGTCCGGCATACTGCTGATAAACGAAAGGCACCATTATTTATTTAATGCCTGACGGAATGCTACCCAGGAGTGCGGGAGGTTTTCTTCAGGTCATGCCGATGTCCAGGCATTTCTTGACGACGCGGTAGAGAGCGAGCCGTGGGGGGCATACGCTGCCACCCTGGGGCACGATTGGTCTTCACCGGTGGCGGGGTGCCATGGGGCGCTTCGGTTATAGAGCGTGCTAATATCCCGCCCCTTGAACTGTACCGAACCGTTGAGAGCTGAACCCTGATGGCCATCCGATCTGTTGTACTCGATACCGAAACCACCGGCATGCCGGTGACCGATGGTCACCGGATCATCGAAATCGGCTGTGTCGAACTGATGGGGCGCCGCCTGACCGGCCGCCACTTCCACGTCTACCTGCAACCGGACCGTGACAGTGACGAAGGGGCGATTGGCGTCCACGGCATCACCGATGAATTCCTCAAGGGCAAGCCCCGCTTTGCCGAAGTGGCCGATGAGTTCTTCGAGTTCATCAACGGCGCCCAGTTGATCATTCATAACGCGGCGTTCGACATCGGTTTCATCAACAACGAATTTGCCCTGATGGGGCAGACCGACCGTGCGGACATCTCCCAGCACTGCACGATCCTCGATACCTTGATGATGGCCCGCGAGCGTCACCCGGGCCAACGCAACAGCCTAGA
This sequence comes from Pseudomonas sp. L13, assembly GCF_009935965.1. Classification (NCBI taxonomy): domain Bacteria; kingdom Pseudomonadati; phylum Pseudomonadota; class Gammaproteobacteria; order Pseudomonadales; family Pseudomonadaceae; genus Pseudomonas; species Pseudomonas sp. L13. The sequence continues at coordinate 639 of NZ_QODJ01000095.1, read as the reverse complement.
TGCCTTGTGCAAGCGTTATGGCGTCGACAACTCCGGCCGTGAACTCCACGGCGCCTTGCTCGACTCCGAGATCCTGGCCGACGTTTACCTGACCATGACGGGTGGGCAGACCAGCCTGTCCCTGGCCGGTAATGCGTCCGATGGCAGCGGTTCGGCGGAGGGCTCGGGCAACCGCCCTTCGGAAATCCGCCGCTTGCCGGCTGATCGCAAGCCGACGCCGATCATCCGCGCCAGCGAGCAGGACCTGGCCGAGCATGCGGCGCGCTTGGAAGCGATCGCCAAGGCAGCGGGTGCGCCGGCATTGTGGACGCAACTCACCCAGCACTAACCGCTCAAGTGGGCTCGCCTGCGAAGGCGGTCTGACAGCGTTCACCTATCTATCTGACGCCCCTCGATCAAACTGTGGGAGGGGGCTTGCTACCGATGGGGGCAGGACTGTCGACACTTGTTTACCTGACGCCCCGCTATCCAAATGTGGGAGCTGGCTTGCCTGCGATGACGGCCTGATAGTCAATACAGTTGGACTGTGTACATATCCATTTCTGCGGTAACGGCCACTTAGGGTTCCGCCCTGACGGCGTCTTACTTTTGAAAAGCGCAAAAGTAAGCAAAACGCTCTTGCCCCACCACTCGGCACCT
>NZ_QODJ01000094.1:0-16031 GCF_009935965.1 Pseudomonas sp. L13 | reverse complement strand
GGGCTTGCTCGCGAATGCGGTGTATCAGTCAGCACATGCTTTAACTGACACACCGCATTCGCGAGCAAGCCCGCTCCCACACTGGATCTTGGGCGCCTACAGAAATAAGGCTTCAGCCCAGGGCGAAGTCGCGCAGGGCATCACCTTCCATGCGATAACGCACCCATTCTTCCTGAGGCTGGGCGCCGATGGATTTGTAGAAGGCAATCGCGGGCTCGTTCCAGTCCAGCACGCTCCACTCAAAGCGCCCGCAACCGTTGTCGCAGGCGATCTTGGCCAGGTGACGCAGCAACTTCTTGCCGGCGCCACCGCCACGTTGTTCCGGGTTGATATACAGGTCCTCCAGGTACAGGCAGTTACTGCCCAACCACGTGGAGTAGCTGAAAAAGAACACCGCAAAACCAATCGGCAATCCATCGCGCAAGCAGATCAGGCCATGGGCCGTGGCACCTTCGCTGAACAGGCTGCGTTCGATGTCCACCACGCTGGCGATCACTTCATGCCGGGCTTTCTCGTACTCGGCCAGCTCAGTGATAAAGGTCAGGATTTGCGCAGCATCGCTGGGCACGGCGGGGCGAATCTCGATGGTCATGGGCGAGCCTTGGGCAAATTCAAAGGCCACATACTAAGACGGTTTGATGGCCGTTTGCAGTGCAATTGATGCCAATCAGCACGTTTCACTCCGGCGCGGGGAGATGCAAGCATCAGCAACCACAGAACTAAGCCGATGGGCGCCCATGGTAAACAATGAGCATAAATCCAACGATCTGAGACTTGCTCATGCACGCAACGCCACCCGTGGGCGCGAAGACATTCGCGCTGTTCTGCCTCGCCAGCTTCCTGCTGTCGCTGTCTTACGGCTCGACCTTTTTGTTGTCACTGCTGATCCATGCCCGTGGCGGTAATGAACACGACGCCGGCAGTGTCATTGCCACGGCGATGCTCAGCACCTTTGTAGCGGTCGTGTTTTCCGGGCACCTGGCAGATGCGCTGGGCGCAGCGCGAGCAATTGCGAGCACCGGCCTATTGTTGGTGGTGGCCTGCCTGGGGTTTGCCCTGACGCCAGGGTTTGGCCAAGGCTTGATGCTGTTTGGATTGTCCCTTGGCTTGGGCTGGGGCGTGTTCTATACCTTGGGCCCGATCATCGTGACGCTGCTGGTGGAACCGCGCCAGCGGGCCAAATATTTCGCCTTGCTCTCGGGCAGTATGTTGAGCGGCATAGGTTCCGGCCCTTTGCTGGGACGCGCCGCCACTGCGCTGGACCTGCCCCTGACCACCGCGTTCTATATCGCCGGGCTCGCCAGCCTCGCCGGGGTAGTGATGTTCTGGCGCATGGGCTCCCGGTTGCGACAGCACGCGAATATGCCAACCGCCAGGATTTCCTGGCGCGCAAGCCGCCGCATACTGTCTTCCAAGGCGGCGTTCGCCATCCTGATGGTCGGCCTGGGTGGCTGCGTATTCGGGGGGCTGTCTTCGTTCCAGACCAGCTATGCCGTGGCCCATAAGCTGGACTATTCACTGTTCTTCGCGGGCTTCCTGACAGCAGCAATCACCAGCCGCTTGTTAATCGCCGGCTTCGTGGTCAAGCGCGATGCGTACCAGGCAGCCTGTGTGTTATCGGGGGTGATGTTCGGCGCGATCGCGCTGTTCGCGTTTGGTGTGAGCGGTAACCTCAGTTATGTGCTCGCCGCCGCCACGCTAGGGATCGGGTATGGCCTGACGTATTCAGTGATTAACGGCCTGGTGGCCAACGAAGCGCCCAGCGGCACCACTTCCCAGGCGTTGTTGCTGTTCAGCCTGGCGTACTTTATCGGCGTCTTCGGGTTTCCCTGGCTCGCAGGCAAGATCATCGTCGACTTCGGCCTTGCCACAATGATGCTGAGCGTACTGGTGATCGCGGCACTTAACTGGGCGATCACGGTGGCGCGCTTGATAGCGCGCCGAGTATCGGCACATAAAGTGATACAGGTGAGCTGATACCGTTCGTCGCCATCCCGGCACGATCGGCAATCGCGGGCAGACCAATACAGGGTAAGGACATTAATCATATGGAGACACCCTGATGAAAAATTCCAACTTTGCTGCCCTCGCCCTCACCGGCCTGTTGTCTGCCGCGTCCCTGAGCGCCTTCGCGGCCAGCTCGACCACTGGCCCTACCGACCCGACGCCGGACGCCACCACCGAGTCGCAAAAATCCATGGGCACCGGCATGGACACCAACGGTGGCGCGATCATCGACAACGGTGCCGACCCACGCACCAAAGGCAACGATACCCAGCGCCAGGCACCGGCGGCCGTGGGCAACGGCAAGATGGGCCCAGGCACGAGCAACAATGAGCCCAAGATCAACAAGGGCGACGACTCGAACATCCCGGGCGCGCAGAAACAACCAGCGCCTTGATGCACCCTTGGTACGACCTACACCCGACCATTTCCCCGTGAAGAGGTACGCATGAACGTCGATAGAAACCTTGAAAAAGAAGTCCTCACCCGCCTGTTGCACGCTCACCCGCAAGGCTTGGGCAAGGAGGTGCTGGACAATTACCGCGGTGAAAAAGAGGTCGCCAGTGTCTTGGCGTTCCTGCAGGACCGCGGGCTGATCAAGGATGGGCATGTGACCACTGACGACGCCGGCGAATACGCGTTGAACCTGCCGATCAAGCTCACCGCTTCTGGTGTGGATGAAGCGCGCAAGCTCGACGCCCAAAGTACTCAGTAATCCATTTCTGGACTGGCCCCGCGACTGGGGCCAGAAGGAGTTTTAGCGATGCCTCGTGGAAGCAAAGCCAAATACACCGACGAACAGAAACGCAAGGCCGCTCATATCGAAGACAGTTATGAGCACAAGGGGTTGCCCAAGGACGAAGCCGAAGCCCGTGCCTGGGCCACCGTGAACAAACAGTCCGGCGGCGGTGAAAAAGCCGGCGGATCAGGCCGGCGCAAGGCACCCGCCAAGAAGACCCAGGACCGGCAGGAATCAGCCAAGCGCGCCGCTGCCAGCCGTGAAGGCCACCCGCGCAGCAGTCGCGCTTCATTGGGTACGCAGACCAAGGAAAGCTTGATGAAAGAGGCGCGGGAAAAGAATATTTCAGGACGCTCGACCATGCGTAAAGACGAGTTGATCCAAGCCCTGAAAAAAGCAGGCTAAACGCAGAACCCATTGTGGGAGCGGGCTTGCTCACTCCCACATTTTTGAGCTTCGTTTATTGAGTCACTAATGCATCGACCTCATCAGTGCCTGGGGAAGTCGCCGGCCCCCAGCGGGTTACCGCCAATGCCGCCGCTGCGTTCGCTCGACGCGCCGCCTCAACCGGTTTCAAGCCCTTCGCCAACCCGGCAATAAATACTCCAGCATGTGCATCCCCCGCGCCATTGCTGTCCACGGCCTGAACCTTGAATCCAGGGACATGCTCGATCTGACCCCCTCGCCCTACCCAGCAACCCTTTGGCCCATCGCGCACAACCAGCAGTGCCTGCAAGTGCTGATTGAGCATGGGCAGCGCCTGACTCATATCCGCAGCCCCGGTAAACGCCAGGGCTTCAGGGCCATTGCTGGTCCAGATGTCGATACGCGGCAACAACGCGCGCATCAACGCCGAGTCCGGCGCCTTGACCAGCGGGCCTGGGTCGAACACCACCACGATCTCTCGCGGCAGCGCCAGCAGCCAGTCGAGCAACGGCTGCGCTTTACGTTCAAGCAGTAAGCTGTAGCCACTGACGTAAACGTAGTCATCGACATGCGGGACGATCTGAGCCAAATCGTCGGCGCTCAGCTCACCCTCAGCGCCGAGATGGGAGATGAAGGTGCGCTCGGTGCTCGCTTCAGTCAGGGACACGCACAACCCGGTGTCTTTGCCAGCGCTGGCCGCCAAGGCCATTTCAATACCCTCGGCCTGCATCGCGGCACGCGCCAGCTCGCCAAAGCGTCCCTCGCCATGGCGGCCCAGGTAAATCACCGGCAACCCATTGCGCCGCGCCGCAGCCATTACGTTGAAACCGCCACCCACTTGAAAACTGGCGGAGTTGGCCAGCACGTCACCGCCGCTTGCCGGCAGGGTGTCGAGGCCCATGACCAGGTCAACAATGACCTGGCCGGTGTGCAGCAATCTAGACATTGGCGCTCTCGACTAAAGCCGGACGACGGTCAGACGCCCCGCCCAATACTGCATATATTCCGCCCGCTACCAGGAAGGTTACGATCCAGCCCAGGCCGTTGTGGCCCAGCCAGGAGTCGGACAGCGGCCCGGCAAACCAGATGTTTTCGGCGGTGGTGCCAATGGTGGTAAAGCAAAAACCCAGCACAATGGCTACCGCCCAGGCGCCAAATGCGCGCCACTCCACGCCGCCGCGATACCAGTAGGCACTGTTGGGGCTGACGTCCAGCAGGTCGGTGGGGCTGTAGTAATGCCGGTGAATCAAGTCGACCACGAAGATCCCGACCCACGCCGTGATCGGCACCGCCAGCAGCGAAATGAAGGTGATGAACGGGCCATAGAAGCTGTCGGCGATCAGCATGAAGTAGATGGAGCCGGCAAAAATCGCCACGATATCGACGATCACCGCATGCACGCGCTTGACCTTCAAGCCCAGGGTCAAGGTAGTCAGACCGGCCGAATACACCGACAGGTTGTTCGACAGCAACAGCCCGCCGAACGCGGTGATCAGGTATGGCACGGCCATCCAGGTCGGCAGCATGTCGCGGATCGCGATGATGGGGTCGGTGGCCGACGCCAGGTCATTGTTGCCCACCGACAACAGGCCGCCGAGGGTGATCAACAGCACCAGCGGGATGCCTGCGCCAAACGCAGCGGAGGCCACCAGGCGCACGGCCTTGACGCTGCGGTGCTGGTAACGCGACATGTCTGCACCGGCGTTGGCCCAACCGATACCGGTACCGGCAGCCATGGTGCCCACGCCAATGATCATCGCGCTCAACGGCGCCGGGGTGGCGTTGAACACCGCGCTCCAGTCGATGGTGGCGCACAGAAAGCCGCCCACCAGAATGTTCAAGCCGCCGAAGACGTAGGTCGCCCACTTCTGGATCACCAGCAACGTGGCGTGGCCCAGGCCCGATACGGCCAGGGTCAGCAGCACGAAGATGGCAATGAAGATCAGGGTGAGCACCGGCGCGCTTTTCGCCTCCACTGCCGAGCCGAACAGGATGGAGCTTAACGACAACAACACGAAGGCTGCGGTGGTGGTGTTGACGGTTTCCCAACCCAGGCGCGACATCAGCGACACCAAGGTCGGGCCGATATTGCCGCGCACCCCGAAGATGGCGCGGGACAAAGTCAGGCTGGGCGCGCGACCACGGCGGCCGGCGATGGAGATAATGCCCACCACGGCAAAGGAGCCCGCGGCGCCGAGGATCGCGACGATGATCGCCTGCCAGATGGCCAGGCCACGAAACGCCACCAGCGTCGCGCCGAGGGGCAAACCGAGGATGCTGATATTGGCGGCGAACCATACCCAGAACAGTTGCAGCGGATGGCCGTTGCACTCGCCTTCCGGGACCGGCTCGATGCCGCGTGTTTCCAATTGCCCAGCGCTTTGGCCGGAAGAAGGGCTGCTCATGAAAGGGTGCTCCTGGTGCCTGTATTGTTGTGGTTGTGGCAGCGAGTCGAATCTTTATCCGGTCTTCCTGACCCAACGCTTTTTAATGTGGGAGCTGGCTTGCCTGCGATTGCGGTGGGTCAACCAGCCCCGCAGCCACTGGAAAACCGCTATCGCAGGCAAGCCAGCTCCCACAGTTAGTTCCGTGTTTATCGCAAGGCCAATAACCCCTGGACCAGCGGCTGCAAGTCCAGGCCATTGACCCGTTTGACCTGCTCAACCAACGCCTCAGGCCAGCACTGCATGCCCAGGCACGCCCCCAGCATGGCGCCGAGGATCGCGGCAATGGTGTCGGTGTCGCCGCCCAGGCTGGCTGCCAGGCACAGGGCCTCGAAGGCGTTCATGTCGCCCGATGCCACTTGCTGCGCCAGGGCAAACGACACCACTACCGATTCCTGGGAAGCCACCGAAGTACCAATCAACTCGTAAAGCAGGTCGGCAAACAACGCTTTATCGCCGCTGCCGACGCTCAAGGTGCGAGCCCAACTGATGCGGGTAGAAATGCGCCCGCCCGCGATCCAGTGACCATGGCTTTCGGCCTGTCTGGCAATCTGGGTCCCGATATTCAGGGCTTCCCCCAGGTCCACCCCGTTGATGCCGGCCGAGACCACTGCCGCCACGGCCGCAGCGCTGGAAATGCCCAGGCGGGTGTTATGGGTGACCTGGCACGCCTGGATCACCGCCTGGATAAACCGCCCCGGGTCGCCGACATCGGCGGCGATGCCCACCGGGGTGATGCGCATGGCCGCGCCATTGGTGGTGCCGTAGCGCCCGGATTCTTCCGGGGTATGGCCGGCGAGGATCATGTCGATCGCGCGCTTGGTGGACGGCCCGAGCAAGTCCTGAGAGCCCTTGGCGCGCATGCCTGCCTCCCAATCGATCAAGCGTTGGGCAAGCACAGCGGGCTCGATCTGGCCCTGGCCTTGCACCAGTAACTCGGCGACCAGAATGGCTTGCTCGGTGTCATCGGTGATGGAACCGGCAGGCATGTTGGGTGCAATGGGTTGGTCGGCGTCGGCGTCTTCCAGCGCGGTGATGGCACCGAAGCGCTTTTGTACCTGCTCGCGGCTCAAGGATTGGGTGGGCATGCCCAAAGCATCGCCCAGGGCCAGGCCATAGAAGGCGCCAAGGGCGCGATTTTCGCGGGTCATTTCGACGCTCCAAACGGCAGATGCAGGCGAAAGTGCAGCGGGTCGAGCAGGCTTTCGACATGCTCCATGAAACGCTCGCGACGATCATAGGTGGTGCGCGAAGCCTTGAGAAATACTGTGCCGCTGGGACGCCCGAGTAATTCGGCATCTTCATCAGTCAGCGGCTCGGCACCGATCCACTGATCGCCCTCGGCCCCGACGTAGCCGTAGGCGGCCAGGGTGATGGTCAAGGAGTTGTCGATCAGGCCAATGCGCGGCAGGCTTTCCAGGTCGCCAACGGCCGGCATCAGCGAGCGTTCCAGGGACACCGCTGTGCCGTCTGCGGTGCGCCGCAGGCGATCAAGGGTAATGAACTGGTCGGTGCCGAAACGGCTGAACAGATCCGGGCGCGTGACGGCCTCGAAACGCAGGATGTCGGTGCTTACCTGGGCGCCCGTATCGGCCAAGGCCTGGGCCCAGCCGCTGCGTTGGTCCAGCACCATGCCGTCAAAGGTGACGATCGAGCCGACCCCACTCTGGGTAGCGATGTAGTTGCGACGCTTGAGCTCGGCCAGCGCCTCACGCAGCGTGCCACGGCTGACCGCAAATTCCTCGGCCAGTTGATGCTCGCCCGGCAACAGGAAGCCGTCGGCCATGACCCCACCCTCGATACGGCGGATGAGTTCGTCGACGACGCGTTTTTTCTTATCAAATCGAACATGTCTAATCATGTACAAATTGATAACCGAAAGCGCGCGTTTACCGCAAGAGGATTATTTCAGGCTGAAGACAAAAACCGCCTCAGGGCTCCAGGCCGATGGGGAAAAACTCCCCGCTGCTCCATACGCCAAGCCAGTTCTGACCGTTGATCGGACGGCTCACGGCCAGCTCCACCAACTGGTAAAAAGCGTTGCGATGCACGAGGGCTTCAAGATTGGTGCGAACGCGCACGTAGGGTGCGGGTTCCTGGGTGACGGGGTCGATCACCACCCGTAGCGGGTGTTCGAGGCCTGCCTCGACCTGTTCATCGACGTTGGTGGTAAAGCGCAAAACCTGGGTTTCGCCCTGCCCTTGCACGTCCAGGGTCACGGCGACAAAGGGCGCATCATCGACCTGGATGCCGACCTTCTCCACGGGTGTCACCAGAAAATAATCATCGCCATCGCGGCGGATGATGTTGGAGAACAGCTTGACCATCGGCTTTCGCCCTATGGGCGTGCCTTGGTAGAACCAGGTGCCATCGCGGGCGATGCGCATGTCGATATTACCGCAGAAATCCGGGTTCCACAGATGCACCGGTGCCGGCCCCTTGCCCTTGGGCAGTTGGGCCAACAAATCATTGGCCTTGGCGGAATCGGTCATGACGGGCTCCTCTGTTTACTGATTGCTCATACCCAGTAAACCGCGGGCATATTGCGCCAGGGGACGGGCAATCAAATCTTGTGGCGATGTGTCGTGGAACGTCAGTAAACCGCCACGACTGCGAATACGTGCAGTATCAATCAAATACTGGGTGCTGGTCTCGATCAACATGACCTGGATTACCCCACTGTCCAGGCCAAGGCGGTCCAGAGCTTGTTGGTCGGTCCACTCGTCGGCGTTGCCGATACGGTCATCGGCTGCCGCAAAGCGGCAATACAGCAGGTAGTGAGCACCGGCGTCGCGAGCTTCGGCCATGGCCTGTTCCAGCCCTTCCGGCTGGCGGGCGCGACGCACCATGGGGAAATATTCGACGAAGCCATTGAATGCTTCCTCGGCCACCACATTGGGCCGCGGGTAGGCGCTGCCCGGCGGCACGAAGGCGCCTTGGGCGATAAACACAAAGGAGTCCGGCTGTATGCGCACCGAGGCAGTACGCCGCGTATCGCTGTGGTCGAGCAGCCCGGCATCGCTCATCTGATAGCGGGTGCCTTCGGCCATATCACTGACGGTCATACAACCGCCCAGGGCCAATGACGCCAGCAGCAAAACCAGACTACGCATCCTAATCCTCCAGAAGCCGGTGACAGGAAACCGGCGAATGGGGCGTGGGATGCAGGTTCTACGCCAGTTCGAGCAGCGCATGGCAAATGTGGGGCTTGCCTGCGATGCGCATAGGTACCTACACAACGTCGGTACGACGCTGGACCTGTGGCGAGGGAGCTCTTCATCCATCAATCAACAGCCAAAAAAAAAGGGCGACCGAAGTCGCCCAAAATGCCTTGCGTGCTCATGTAACCCGGAAAGACTTAAGGTTTTTTACGCTTGTTCGCATCTTTCCAGATAAAAAATCCAAACCCTACAAAAAACAGCACCATGAGGCTGACAGTCAGCACTCCGGCAAAAACCACATTATCGAAAAACATGACCGGCCTCCTGCACTTGCCCTGTTGCGATAGGGCTAAGTTAATGGAGAAGGCGCAGTGGGAAATTGACCAGGATCAATGTCGCCCACAACGGGGCGTAAAGAAGGGGAATAACTGACCTGCATCAACGGATGCAGGGTGTTTCAACGCTTTTTCGGTTTGTTCTTGGGCTTTTTCTTGGGTTTGCCCAGGGGCATGGCTTGTTCAAAGGCTTGGCGCACTTCATTCAAGCGTTTGTCATTGAGGTCGTGCACGCGCTTGGCGCGTTCGGCGTTCAGGTCGATCAGCTTGTCGTCATCACTCATGGCTTGGCTTACGTCGTGGCGGGAATGCCTCAATAATGCGGCCTGCCCCGCCCGACGGCAATTAAGCGGGCGACAAAATGCAGGCCATCGACCAGAATCGGCGCTTTCTACCCTGCCCAGGAGGCGCATCCAGGTGGCCTTGCACAACGACCTTCCGCCACTGTTGGCCCTGCGCGCCTTCGAAGCCGTGGCGCGGCACTTGAGTTTTATCAAGGCGGCGCACGAGTTGTCGGTGACCCAAAGTGCCCTAAGCCACCAGGTGCATAAGCTTGAACACCACTTGGGCAAACCGCTGTTTATCCGGCGTACCCGTGCGATTGACCTGACGTTGGCCGGGCAAGCGTACTACGAGCAGATCCGCCCTGCCCTGGACGCTATCGCCGCAGCGACGCGCAACCAACGGGGTGCGCCCAGCGCCAGTGTGTTGCGTATCGGCTTGCTGGCGTCCTTTGCCACGCTATGGCTGGCGCCGCGCCTGGCCGAGTTTCTACAGCGCTACCCGCACATCCAGGTGGAGTTGCTGCCCGCGATTCAATTGGCCAATGTCGCCACGGCCGAGGTTGACCTGGCCATCCGCTACGGCAAGGGCGACTGGCCCGACGTGCACGCCACGCGCCTGATGGCCGAAACCCTGTCACCGGTATGCAGCCCTGCATTCAAAGCCCGGCAGGTCGCCGGTGGCGCGTTGTTGATGGCGACCTCCCACCGCCCTTTCGAGTGGACCGATTGGTCCGCCCATTACCAAGTCAATCTCGATCACCACCCCCGCGTGATGCTGCATGACTACAACATCGTGGTCGAAGCGACCGTGGCCGGCCAGGGGATCGCCATGGGCCGCCATCGCCTGATCGAACGCAGGCTCCAGGACGGCAGCCTGGTGGAGGCCTTTGACTGGCCGCCCTTTCACAGCGACATCGGCTATTGGTTGATCGCCCCCCGGGGCCCGCTCAGTGAGGCGGCTGAATGCTTCAGCCAGTGGCTGAAGCAGGCGTGTGCCGACGCGTGAGTTTTTTCGATACGTCGAGTGAGATCTATCCGTTTGTCGCCCCTCGCCATCGCCAACATGCTGGAGCCTTCTGACACCAGAGGGTTTCACCATGACCGACTCCATCCGCCAGCGCGTACACGCCCTCGGCCTGACATTGCCCACGCCCAGCCAACCCGCGGCCAACTACATCAATCATGTGATCAGCCAGCATCAACTGTTCATCTCCGGGCAAATTCCCATGCTCGATGGCAAACCCGTCTACATTGGCCGGCTGGGCGATTCTCTCAGCGATGAAGATGGCGCCCAAGCGGCAGAACTGGCGGCGCTGGGCCTGCTGGGGCAATTGAGCGATGCGCTGGGCGATGACCTGTCGCGGGTGGTGCGCATCCTGCGTCTGGGCGTGTTCATTGCCAGCAGCGCCGATTTCCAGCGCCAAAGCCTGGTCGCCAATGGCGCCTCGAACCTGCTGGTCAACGCCCTCGGCGCTAAGGGCCAACACGTGCGCACCGCGGTAGGGGTCAGCAGTTTGCCGGCTGGCGTCGCCGTGGAGGTGGATGCCATTTTCGAGCTGCAGCCATGAGCCCGCTGCAAGTGCAGCACTTGCGAGAAGCCACGCCCGGTTGCCAGTCGGGCATCGTGCACTTCAACCACGCCGGGGCGTCTTTGCCCAGTCAGGCGACGCTCGACGCCGTCATCGAACAGTTGCAACGCGAAGCACGCGACGGCCCGATGGAGGCCGCAGAACAGGGTGCCGTCTTAGTGGAAAAGGCCCGCCGCGCCGCCGGGCACCTGCTCAATGCGCCCGCCTCAGCGATTGCCTTCGCCAGCAGTGGCTCCACGGCCTGGAGCATGGCCTTCCAGGCGCTGGGGCCATGGCAGCCGGGCGATCGAATTCTTGTGGGGCGCCACGAATGGGGCGGTAACCTGGCGAGCATGGAACTGGCCGTTCAAGCTGGCGCGCGGGTGGAGGTCATCCCGTGCGATGCCAGCGGCGCCGCCTGCCCGGTAGCACTGGAGGCGATGCTCGATGCCAAGGTGAAGCTGATCGACCTCACCTGGCTGCCGGCCAACGGTGGTTTGATCAACCCGGCCCAGGCCATCGGCGACGTGGCCAGGCGGCATGCCATCCCCTACTTCATCGACGCGGGCCAAGCCGTCGGCCAAGTGCCGGTGGATGTGCAAGCCTTGCAGTGCGATGTGCTCAAGTCTGCCGGCCGCAAACACCTGCGCGGGCCTCGCGGTACCGCACTGCTGTATATACGGCCGGAGTTTCTCCAGCACCTGAACCCGGCCCAACGCGACGTGTTTTCAGCGCCCTGGACCGCCGAAGGCTTCGACCTGCGCAACGACGCGCGACGCTTTGAAACCAGCGAAGTGTCCTTCGCGCTGCTGGCCGGCCTGGGCAACGCGTTGCACGAGATCAATCAACTGGGAATTGAGCGGGTATGGCAAAGGGTCTCGCAGACCAGCGCGCGAATCCGCGAAGCACTGCGTCAGATACCGGGGATTACCTTGCATGACTTGGGCAGCACGCATTCAGGCTTGATTGCGTTCAACCTGGCCGGTTGGGATAGCTTTGAACTCAAGCAACGCCTGGGATTAAAGCGCATCAACATCGGCGCCAATGGCGTGGCCTACACCCCGCTGGACATGCAAGCGCGTGGGTTGAGCAGCGTTGCGCGCATCTCTGCCAGCCCGCTCAACACCGATGACGAGATTGAGTTGCTGGCGAAGGCCTTGCGCGAACTGAAGGGTTAAACCTCGATATCCACCCACAGGCCCTGGCGCGGCGCGTCTTCGATCAGCGGCGCCACGGGCACGGTGTTGTCAGCGTTGAGCACATCGCCGGGAATCGGCAAATGCTGCTGCGTGTCGTCGTCGGCTTCACGCCGGCGTTTCTGCTGCTCCTGCTGGCGCCGCTGCTCTTCGCGCAACAGAAAGGTCGATTGCTCGGCATCGCCTTTTTTCAGGTCGATCGTGCTCTCGTTGGAGCCCGCTTGAACGGGCACCACCGGCGGAATATCCGGCTTCTGGCGTGCCGGGTCGAGTTGCGACGTGACCGGCACAACACTGACGGGCAGCATGGGTGGCAGCATGATAATTATTCTCCTGATCAACAGGCTGTCGGCGGGTGGCAGGGCGACTTGAGCACCCGCGTGCCAAGCTGTGACTCAGTCGACACTCTCAAGTGCCCGCCATCCGTCGATTCAATTTCCGCCTGCCCGTCCAAACAGCGTAGTTTTTGTCAGAGTTCTTGGGCGCCGGGCCGTGTTCCGTTAACATAGTCGGCTTTTTCACGGCGGGAGTCAGGCAGCATGGCGCAGCAGTATCAACCGGGGCAACGCTGGATTAGTGACAGCGAAGCAGAGCTGGGGTTAGGCACCGTTCTGGCACAGGACGGCCGCTTGTTGACCGTGCTCTATCCGGCCACTGGCGACACGCGCCAGTATGCGCTACGGAATGCGCCCCTCACTCGCGTGAGGTTTTCGCCGGGTGACACCATCACCCATTTCGAAGGCTGGAAAATGACCGTACAGGAAGTCGACGACGTCGATGGCCTGCTGGTCTACCACGGCCTCAATGGGCAGAACGAGCAGGTCACCCTGCCGGAAACCCAACTGTCCAACTTCATCCAGTTCCGCCTGGCCAGTGACCGTCTGTTCGCCGGGCAGATTGACCCGCTGGCGTGGTTCTCGCTGCGCTACCACACCCTGGAACACACCAGCCGCCAGTTGCAGTCCTCACTGTGGGGCCTGGGTGGCGTACGCGCCCAACCGATTGCCCACCAACTGCACATCGCTCGCGAAGTCGCTGACCGTATCGCGCCACGCGTGTTGCTGGCGGACGAAGTGGGCTTGGGCAAGACCATCGAAGCGGGCCTGGTGATCCATCGCCAACTGCTCTCGGGCCGAGCCAGCCGCGTACTGATCCTGGTCCCGGAAAACCTGCAGCACCAATGGCTGGTGGAAATGCGCCGCCGCTTCAACCTGCAGGTTGCGCTGTTCGATGAAGAGCGCTTTATCGAAAGCGATGCCACCAACCCGTTCGAAGACACCCAGCTTGCACTCGTTGCCCTGGAATGGCTGGTGGACGACGAGAAGGCCCAGGACGCGCTGTTCGCCGCCGGCTGGGACTTGCTGGTGGTCGACGAAGCCCACCACCTGGTGTGGCACGAAGACAAGGCCAGCGCCGAATACTCGCTGGTCGAACAACTGGCCGAAGTGATTCCCGGCGTGCTGCTGCTAACCGCCACCCCGGAACAACTGGGCCAGGACAGCCACTTTGCGCGCCTGCGCCTGCTGGACCCGAACCGCTTCCACGACCTGCAAGCCTTCCGCGCCGAGAGCGAAAACTATCGCCCGGTGGCCGAAGCCGTGCAGGAGCTGCTGGACAAGGGCCGCCTGTCGCCGACCGCGCACAAGACCATTCAAGGCTTCCTCGGCGACGAAGGTGAAGCCCTGCTCACCGCCGTCAACGATGGCGACGCCGAAGCCAGTGCACGCCTGGTCCGTGAGCTGCTGGACCGCCACGGCACCGGCCGCGTGCTGTTTCGCAACACCCGAGCCGCGGTGCAAGGCTTCCCCGAGCGCAAGCTGCACGCCTACCCGCTGCCGAACCCGGACGAATACCTCGAACTGCCCCTGGGCGAACACGCCGAGCTGTACCCGGAAGTCAGCTTCCAGGCGCAACCGGACATCGAGGAAGAGAACCGCTGGTGGCGCTTCGACCCACGGGTCGAGTGGCTGATCGACCAGCTGAAAATGCTCAAGCGCACCAAGGTCCTGGTGATCTGCGCCCACGCCGAAACCGCCATGGACCTGGAAGACGCCCTGCGCGTGCGCTCCGGCATTCCGGCCACGGTGTTCCACGAGGGCATGAACATCCTGGAGCGTGACCGCGCGGCGGCTTATTTTGCCGATGAAGAGTTCGGTGCCCAGGTGCTGATCTGCTCGGAAATCGGCAGTGAAGGCCGCAACTTCCAGTTTTCCCATCACCTGGTGCTGTTCGACCTGCCGTCCCACCCCGACCTGCTGGAACAGCGTATCGGGCGTCTGGACCGGATCGGCCAGAAACACGTGATCGAACTGCACGTACCCTACCTGGAAACCAGCCCGCAAGAGCGTTTGTTCCAGTGGTACCACGAAGCGCTCAATGCCTTCCTCAACACCTGCCCGACCGGCAACGCCTTGCAGCATCAGTTCGGCCCACGCCTGCTGCCCTTGCTGGAAGCGGCCGACGACGGCGAGTGGCAAGCCCTGATCGACGAAGCCCGTGCCGAGCGCGAGCGCCTGGAGCAGGAGCTGCACACCGGTCGCGACCGCTTGCTGGAACTCAATTCCGGCGGCGCCGGCGAAGGCGATGCACTGGTCGAGGACATCCTCGAACAAGACGACCAGTTCGCCCTGCCGATCTACATGGAAACCCTGTTCGACGCGTTCGGCATCGACAGCGAAGACCATTCGGAAAACGCACTGATCCTCAAGCCCAGCGAAAAAATGCTCGACGCCAGCTTCCCCCTGGGCGACGACGAAGGTGTGACCATCACCTACGACCGTAACCAGGCGCTGTCGCGCGAAGACATGCAGTTCATCACCTGGGAGCACCCGATGGTGCAAGGCGGCATGGACCTGGTGCTGTCCGGCTCCATGGGCAACACCGCCGTGGCGCTGATCAAGAACAAGGCACTCAAGCCAGGCACCGTATTGCTTGAGCTGCTGTATGTCAGCGAAGTGGTCGCCCCACGCTCCCTGCAACTGGGCCGCTACCTGCCACCGGCCGCCTTGCGCTGCCTGCTGGATGCCAACGGCAATGACCTGTCGGGCCGCGTGTCGTTCGTGACCTTGAATGACCAGCTGGAAAGCGTGCCACGGGCCAGCGCGAACAAATTCGTGCAGGCGCAGCGCGACCAACTCACACCGCGCATCAACGCCGGCGAAGAGAAGATCGCCCCACGTCACGCCGAACGCGTGGCCGAAGCCAAGCGTCGCCTGGCGGCAGACACCGACGAAGAGCTGGCGCGCCTGACCGCGTTGCAAGCGGTCAACCCGACCGTGCGCGACAGCGAGTTGGTTGCCCTGCGCAACCAACGCGAGCAAGGCCTGGCCATGCTCGATAAAGCCGCGTTGCGACTGGAAGCGATTCGAGTATTGGTGGCGGGTTGATAATCCCCTGAACGTAAAAGGCCCGCGCAATGCGGGCCTTTTTATTGGCCTTGCAGGCCTCATCGCGGCATAGATATCTACACAATTCTGAAGCAATCGACAGTAACCACGATGCGAAGCGAGCCGCTCTTGATCTTGATCTTAAGCGCCCCGTTAAACCACGCTGGCCGAACGCAGGCTTGAATTCGTGGGTAACCCGGCAGGACGCCGGGTTAGCCGCCCCGCGCCATGGATGGCGCGGGGCGGCGGCCCACGGATTCAAGCCTGCGTTCGGGCACACCGAGCCCAAGCGAGGTGCCGAGTGGTGGGGCAAGAGCCCTTTTGGTTACTTTTGGGGCTCTTTTCCAAAAGTGACCCGCTGTCAGAGCGGAACCCTAAGTAGCCGTTACCGCAGCAATGGATATGCACACAGTCCAACTGTGTTGACTGCCAGGCCGCCTTCGCGAGCAAGCCAGCTCCCACAGGTTGATCGCGGGGTGCCAGGTAGA
>NZ_QODJ01000093.1:1559-16324 GCF_009935965.1 Pseudomonas sp. L13 | reverse complement strand
GGCCAGCGTGGTTTAACGGGGCGCCTGAGATCAAGATCAAAAGCAGATCAAGAGCGGCTCGCTTCGCATCGTGGTTAGCGTTGATCGCTATGTCGTTGTATCAGGAACAAAGGGGCCAACTAAACCACCGCTATCGCAGGCAAGCCAGCTCCCACAGTTGGATGTGTATGGGGCCCATGAGCAATCAGTAATCGTCACCCTGCTCAGTGACGTCCCGCTCCACCGGTCCCGCATCCGGGTCGTAGCCCACCGGGAACTTGCCTTTCAACGTCCAGGCAAATGCAATGATTTCGGCAATGGTGCGGTACAGCTCTTCCGGAATGCTGTCTCCCAGTTCCATGCGCGCCAGCAGTTTCACCAGCTCGGGGTTTTCATAGATGGGGACTTCGTTCTCCCGTGCCAATTTGAGGATGGCTTCGGCCAGTGCGTCGTCGCCTTTGGCCGTCAGGGTGGGGGCCTGTTGGCCGTCGTACTTGAGGGCGATGGCCTGGCGGGGTGGGGCGGCGTTTTTCATGCGGTTTCATCCACCCAGCGTTGTTCCAGTCCGGTTTTTGGCCCGCGTGGCGGGGTGCCCAGATGGCAATCCAGGTCGCCGACGTTGAGGCCGGATGACACCAGGCGCTCGCGCAGGCTGCCCAAATGGCTTTCGATCAGGCTGGCGGTGAACGGGCGGCTGGCCCACAGCTGGCTGGACAGTTTGCCTTGGGACAGCTGCGCCTGAACTTGCAACGGCCCCAGCGGCTCCATGTCGAAGGCCAGTTCGACGCGCCAGAGCATTTGTTTCGGGTCTTTTTTATCCTTGCGCTCGGGCTGGTCCTTGTCTGGCGCGGGTTCCTCGCGCTGGAACTTGACCTGCAGCGGCACGATGTCTTGCAGGGTGCGCATGGGGATTTCCAACTGCCAGGTGGTTTGCAGGCGGCCGTCGGCGGTGGTGCCGGTCTGTTCCAGGCTCGACAGTTGGTGGCTCTGCAAGCGCGAGATCGCCCCGGCGGCCAGGCGCAGCAGGTTTTCCAGGTCGCCTTCACCTGCAAGTTTTGCCATCAGCCGCTCGGGCAGCGGGAAGCCGGCGGGGATCTGGCGGGCGCCGACCTGGCCGAGGGTGTTCAACGGGCTGCGCACAAAGTGAGGCAACACCTGGGCCAGGGTATTGGCGGCGAGGATCGCATTCAGGTTGGTGCTGGCGGGCAGGGCAGGCAGCAGGTCTGCGACCAGGCGCAACAGCGCGCCTTTCATGTCCAGCGGTGGGATTTGCGGGTTCTGGCCGGCGAGCAATTTGGCTTCCAGAAAGGCGCCGCTGTTCTGCACCACCTGGGCCAGTACCTTGGGATTGCTGACCTGCGCCAGATCGGGCAAGGCCGCCAATAAACGCTCGGCAGCGGCCCGCAGTTCAGCCGATGTGCTGTCGCCACGGGGCAGGTTTTGCAAGGCGCTAAACACCGCGTCCAGCGAGCCTTGGCGACTTTGCTGGGTGGCGAGCTGTTGCGCCACGGCCAGTTGGTCTTTCAAGCCGCTCAGCGGCACGAAGTTCAGGGTTTGCGCGTTCTGCACCACGGCACTGAGCAAGCTGCCCACCCTCAGCGGTTGAGGGCTTTCCAGCGTCAGGGTGGCACCGGCCAGGGCGTTATTGAGCACACTGACCAGCGAGCGATAGATCGTCGGTTGCGCCGTTCCCTGGGGCAGCATCTGCGTAGTCAGCACCTTGGCTTGCAACAGCGTGCCCACCGGCATTTGCGTGGTGTCGAGGCGGGTGAGGGCGGCCACGTTGGCGCTCATGGCTTGCTGCAAGGTGATGGCCAGGTTGCCCGCAGGTGTCTGGCTCACCGCCACATTGCTGCCCAGGGGCAAGGGCTGGGCACTGCTGGCCTGCACCAGGGTCTGGCGACCGCCTTCGAGGGTCAACTTGAGCAGCAGTTGAAAGGCCTCGCCGCCTTGTTTGAGCGCGATGACCTCGGCGTTCACGGTTTTCCCCGGGCCGATCAACCCGGCCTGCGGTTCCAGCAGCTTGAGCAACTCGCCGGCAGCCGGCAGCGGCGCGGGTCCGGGGGCTGAGGTGGGCGGCAGTGGAGGAAGGTTGATCTCACCGGTCATCGTGCGCGTGGTCTCTGGGGAAATTGCCCTCTTTAGAGTAGGGCATCGCATGTATAATGCCGCCCGTCTGCAAAGAGAGCGGTAAAAACCTCACAACTATTTGATCCAGCTCTCTAAAATCGGTCGCCAAAGCCGTTATTGTGCATCTCTCTATAACGGCCGCTGCACCGCCGACTTGAACCGTAAAGGCCCGCGATCTTTTGACCAGCCCTCTTCTTGAAGCCGTAGCGCTTGCCTGTGAACGCGACCTGCGCCTGCTGTTCGAGCAACTCGACCTGCGGCTTTCGGGGGGCGACATGGTGCAAATCAGTGGCCCCAATGGCAGCGGCAAGACCAGCCTGCTGCGCTTGCTGGCCGGGCTGATGCAGCCGACGGCCGGCGTGGTGCGTCTCAACGGCAAGCCGTTGAACGAACAACGTAGCGAGCTTGCGCGCAATCTGGTCTGGATCGGCCACGCTGCCGGCATCAAGGACGTACTCACCGCTGAAGAAAACCTCAGTTGGCTCAGCGCCCTGCATCATCCTGCTTCCCGTGACGCCATCTGGCAGGCCCTGGCCGCGGTGGGCCTCAAGGGCTTTGAAGACGTTCCCTGCCACACCCTGTCCGCCGGCCAGCAGCGCCGCGTGGCCCTGGCCCGCTTGTACTTGCCCGGCCCGCCGCTGTGGATTCTTGACGAACCCTTCACGGCCCTCGACAAACAAGGCGTGGCTCAACTCGAAGCGCACCTGGCCCAGCACTGCGAACAAGGCGGCCTGGTGGTGCTCACCACCCACCACACCTTGGCGCGCATGCCTGCTGGCTACCGTGAGCTGGACCTGGGGCGGTGGTCGTTATGAGTGTGTTCGCCCTGTTGGTGGCCCGCGAAGCCCGGCTGTTGTGCCGTCGCCCCGCCGAACTGGCCAACCCGCTGGTGTTCTTTGCCATCGTGATTGCGCTGTTCCCGCTGGCGGTTGGCCCAGAGACTAAACTGTTGCAAACCTTGTCCCCGGGACTGGTATGGGTCGCGGCGCTTTTATCGGTCCTGCTCTCGCTGGACGGGCTGTTTCGCAGTGATTTCGAAGACGGTTCCCTGGAACAGTGGGTCCTTTCGTCGCACCCTTTGCCACTTCTGGTACTGGCCAAGGTGCTGGCACACTGGGCTTTTTCCGGCTTGGCGCTAGTCTTGCTCTCGCCACTGCTTGCCATGATGCTCGGGTTGCCCGTTGAATGCCTGCCAGTGCTGCTCCTGTCCTTGTTACTCGGCACGCCGGTGCTCAGCCTGTTGGGGGCGGTGGGCGCAGCGTTGACGGTCGGTTTGAAGCGCGGTGGGCTGTTGCTGGCCCTGTTGATTCTGCCTTTGTATATCCCGGTGTTGATCCTGGGCAGCGGCGCGTTGCAAGCCGCGCTCATGGGCATGCCGGCGACCGGTTACCTCTTGTGGCTGGGTAGCCTGACCGCCCTGGCGGTAACCCTGACACCTTTTGCTATAGCCGCCGGCCTGAAAATCAGTGTCGGCGAATAATGAGGTCTGACCCGGCGTTAACGACGCCGAGTCAGTAAAGACCCTGAGCTTTTCGCCACGACGAAAAGCACCGTGATGGAAACAGCAATGAACTGGACCTGGTTTCACAAGCTCGGCTCGCCCAAATGGTTTTATGGCATCAGTGGCAAGCTGCTGCCGTGGTTGAGTATCGCCGCCATCCTGCTGGTCGGCATCGGCCTGGTCTGGGGCCTGGCCTTCGCGCCGCCGGACTATCAGCAAGGCAACAGCTTTCGCATCATCTATATCCACGTGCCTGCCGCGATGCTGGCCCAGTCTTGCTATGTGATGCTGGCGGTGTGCGGCATCGTCGGCCTGGTGTGGAAGATGAAGCTGGCCGACGTGGCCCTGCAATGCGCCGCGCCCATCGGTGCGTGGATGACCGCCGTGGCGCTGGTGACCGGTGCAATCTGGGGCAAGCCGACCTGGGGTTCGTGGTGGGTGTGGGATGCGCGACTGACCTCGATGCTGATCTTGCTGTTCCTGTATTTCGGCCTGATCGCCTTGGGCAACGCCATCAGCAACCGCGACAGCGCCGCCAAGGCCTGCGCGGTGCTGGCGATTGTCGGCGTGATCAACATCCCGATCATCAAGTACTCGGTGCAGTGGTGGAACACCCTGCACCAGGGCGCCACCTTCACCCTCACCGAAAAACCGGCGATGCCGGTGGAAATGTGGGCGCCGTTGCTGCTGATGGTGCTGGGTTTCTATTGTTTCTTCGGTGCCGTATTGCTGCTGCGCATGCGCCTTGAAGTGCTCAAGCGTGAAGCCCGTACCAGTTGGGTCAAAGCCGAAGTGCAAAACTGCCTGGGAGCACGCGGATGAGTTTTGCTTCTTTCAGTGATTTTCTCGCCATGGGCCACCACGGCCTGTATGTCTGGACGGCCTATGGCATCTGCCTGGCGGTGCTGGCCCTCAACGTCGCCGCGCCGATCCTGGCCCGCAAGCGTTACTTGCAACAAGAGGCGCGACGTCTGCGCCGGGAGACCGAAAAGTGAATCCGCTGCGTAGAAAGCGTCTGTTGATCATCCTTGCCATCCTGGTCGGCGTCGGCATTGCCGTGACCCTGGCCCTGAGCGCCTTGCAGCAGAACATCAACCTGTTCTACACGCCCACCCAGATCGCCAATGGCGAAGCGCCGGTCGATACGCGCATCCGCGCCGGCGGCATGGTGGAGCAGGGCTCATTGAAGCGTTCCGGCGATTCGTTGGACGTGACATTCGTGGTCACCGACTTCAACAAGGCCGTGACCATCACCTATCGCGGCATCCTCCCAGACCTGTTCCGCGAAGGCCAGGGCATAGTCGCCCTGGGCAAGCTCAACGCCGACGGCGTGGTAGTGGCCGACGAAGTGCTGGCCAAGCACGATGAAAAATACATGCCGCCCGAGGTCACCAAAGCCTTGAAAGACAGCGGCCAAACCGCGCCCGCCGCCCCAGCCAAGGAGGGCTAAGCCATGACGTCCGCACTGTTTATTCCTGAGTTGGGCCAGTTGGCGATGATCCTCGCGCTGTGCTTTGCGGTGGTCCAGGCCGTGGTGCCCTTGCTGGGTGCCTGGCGCGGCGATCGCCTGTGGATGAGCCTGGCGCAGCCGGCCGCCTGGGGCCAGTTTGCCTTCTTGCTGTTCGCCTTTGGTTGCCTGACCTACGCCTTCATGACCGACGATTTTTCCGTCGCCTACGTTGCCAACAACTCCAACAGCGCTTTGCCCTGGTACTACAAGTTCAGCGCCGTGTGGGGCGCCCACGAAGGTTCATTGCTGCTGTGGGCCTTGATCCTCGGCGGCTGGACCTTCGCCGTCTCGGTGTTCTCGCGCCAATTGCCGCAAGTGATGCTGGCGCGGGTGCTGGCGGTGATGGGCATGATCAGCATCGGTTTCCTGCTGTTCCTGATCATGACCTCCAACCCGTTCACCCGCATCCTGCCGCAGGTCCCGGTGGACGGTCACGACCTCAACCCGTTGCTGCAGGATATCGGCCTGATCGTGCACCCGCCGATGCTCTACATGGGCTATGTGGGCTTTTCCGTGGCCTTCGCGTTCGCCATCGCCGCCTTGCTCGGCGGGCGTCTCGACGCCGCCTGGGCACGCTGGTCACGGCCATGGACCATCGTCGCCTGGGCCTTCCTCGGTATCGGTATCACCTTGGGCTCATGGTGGGCCTACTACGAACTCGGCTGGGGCGGCTGGTGGTTCTGGGACCCGGTGGAAAATGCCTCCTTCATGCCGTGGCTGGTGGGTACCGCGCTGATTCACTCCCTGGCCGTCACCGAGAAACGCGGCGTGTTCAAAAGCTGGACGGTACTGCTCGCCATCGCGGCGTTTTCCCTCAGCCTGCTCGGCACCTTCCTGGTGCGTTCGGGCGTGCTGACCTCGGTGCATGCGTTTGCCTCAGACCCCGAGCGCGGCGTGTTCATCCTGATCTTCCTGCTGTTTGTCGTCGGCGGCTCCCTCACCCTGTTTGCCCTGCGCGCGCCGGTGGTCAAGAGCCAGGTCGGTTTCAACCTGTGGTCGCGGGAAACCCTGTTGCTGGGCAATAACCTGGTGCTGGTGGTGGCGGCGTCGATGATCCTGCTCGGCACCCTCTACCCACTGGTGTTGGACGCCTTGAGCGGCGCCAAGCTGTCCGTGGGGCCGCCGTACTTCAATGCGTTGTTCATCCCGCTGATGGGCCTGTTGATGGTGGTGATGGCGGTTGGCGTGCTGGTGCGCTGGAAAGACACCCCGGTGAAATGGCTGGCGGGCATGCTGATGCCGGTGCTGCTCGGCAGCGTGGCCCTGGCGGTGATCGCCGGGTTTGCCTACGGCGACTTCAATTGGGCGGTACTCGCCACGTTCCTGCTGGCGGCCTGGGTGTTGCTGGCGGGGGCGCGGGACATCGTCGACAAGACGCGCCACAAGGGTTTGCTCAAGGGCCTGCCCACCCTGACCCGCAGCTACTGGGGCATGCAGATCGCCCACATTGGTATTGCGGTGTGCGCCCTTGGGGTGGTGCTGTCCAGCCAGAACAGCGCCGAGCGCGACCTGCGCCTGGCGCCTGGCGAGTCCATGGACCTGGCCGGTTACCACTTCATCTTCGAAGGTGCCAAGCACTTCGAAGGGCCGAACTTCACCTCCGACAAAGGCACGGTGCGCGTAGTGCGCAGTGGCAAGGAAATCGCCGTGCTGCACCCGGAAAAACGCCTGTACACCGTGCAGAGTTCGATGATGACCGAGGCTGGCATCGACGCCGGTTTCACCCGTGACCTGTATGTGGCCCTCGGTGAACCCCTGGGCGACGGCGCCTGGGCCGTGCGCGTGCATGTCAAACCCTTCGTGCGCTGGATCTGGTTCGGCGGGTTGCTCACCGGGTTCGGCGGGTTGCTCGCGGCGTTGGATCGGCGCTATCGGGTCAAGGTCAAGAGCCGAGTGCGTGAAGCGCTGGGCCTTTCGGGAGCTGCGGTATGAAGCGTTGGTTGATGGTTGTGCCGTTGGCGTTGTTTTTGCTGGTGGCGGTGTTTTTGTATCGCGGGTTGTACCTGGACCCGGCCGAGCTGCCTTCGGCGATGATCGGCAAGCCGTTCCCCGCCTTCAACCTGCCAACGGTGCAGGGTGACAAGACCCTCACCCAGGCCGACTTGCAGGGCAAGCCGGCGCTGGTCAACGTGTGGGCCACCTGGTGCATCTCTTGCCGCGTCGAACACCCGGTGTTGAACAAACTGGCCGAGAAGGGCGTGGTGATCTACGGCATCAACTACAAGGACGACAACGCGGCGGCCTTGAAGTGGCTGGCGGAATTTCATAACCCGTACCAGTTGGATATCCGCGACGAAGACGGCAACCTGGGGTTGAACCTGGGCGTGTACGGCGCGCCGGAAACCTTCTTCATCGACGCCAAGGGTGTGATCCGCGACAAGTACGTCGGCGTGATCGACGAAACGGTGTGGCGCGAGCAACTGGCCGCCAAGTACCAGGCCCTGGTCGATGAGGCCAAGCCATGAAGCGTTGGTTGACCGCTGCCGTTTTAGCCCTGGGCCTGGCCGGTGTGGCCCATGCCGCCATCGACACCTATGAATTTGCCAACGACGCCGAGCGTGAGCGTTTTCGCGACCTGACCAAGGAACTGCGCTGCCCCAAGTGCCAGAACCAGGACATCGCCGACTCCAACGCCCCGATCGCCACCGACCTGCGCCGAGAGATCTTCCGCATGCTGGGGGAGGGCAAGGACGACCAGCAGATCATCGACTTCATGGTCGACCGCTACGGTGATTTCGTGCGCTACAAACCGGCGCTCACCGGCAAGACCGCGCTGCTGTGGTTTGGCCCGGCCGGGCTGTTGCTGGCCGGCGTGGTGGTAATGGCCGTGATCGTGCGTCGGCGCCGTGTCGCACCGATTGATGGCGCTGATGCGCTGTCCCCTGAAGAGCGCAAACGCCTCGACCAATTGCTGGACACCAAGACTGATGATTGATTTCTGGCTCGCAGCCGGTTTGCTGCTACTGATTGCCCTGAGTTTCCTGTTGATCCCTGTGTTGCGTGGCCGTCGTGCCCAGCGTGAGGAGGATCGCACCGCGTTGAACGTGGCGCTGTACCAGGAACGCGTCGCTGAGCTGCAAGCGCAGCAGGACGAAGGGGTGTTGAATACCGCGCAACTCGACACGGGCCGCGCCGAAGCGGCCCGTGAGTTGCTGGCCGACACCGAAGGGGTGGAAAAACCCCGTGAATCGCGGTTGGGCAAACCACTGCCGTTTTTGGCGGCGTTTCTGGTGCCTGTACTGGGCGTCGCGCTGTACCTGCATTATGGCGCGAGCGACAAGGTCGAACTGACCCGTGAATTTTCCCAGCCGCCGGTGTCCATGGCCGACATGACCCGCCGTCTGGAGCGCGCCGCCGCCGCGCAACCGGATTCGGCAGAAGGTTTGTACTTCCTCGGGCGCGCCTATATGGCCCAGGACCGTGCCGCCGATGCCGCCAACGTCTTTGAACGTACGGTTGCATTGGCCGGGCGCCAACCGGAACTGCTCGGCCAATGGGCCCAGGCGCAGTACTTTGCCGACAACAAACAGTGGTCGCCTAAGGTTCAGGCGCTGACCGACGAAGCCTTGAAGCTCGACCCCAAGGAAGTCACCAGTCTTGGCCTGTTGGGTATCGCTGCCTTCGAGGGCCAGCGTTATCAGGAAGCCATCGACTACTGGAACCGCTTGCTCGCGCAATTGCCGCCAGAGGACAACTCCCGCGTCGCCTTGCAAGGCGGAATCGACCGCGCGGCAGAGAAGCTCAAGGAGAGCGGTGGCAGCGTCGCTCAGGTGCCAAAAGCGCTTTTGAAAGTGCGTGTGGATCTATCCGCCGAGGTGAAAGCCAAGGCCCTGCCAGGCGACAGCGTGTTCATCTTCGCCCGCGCCGTCAACGGCCCGCCGGCGCCCTTGGCGGCCAAGCGCGTGACCGTCGACGCGTTGCCGGTCACCGTCGAACTGGGCGATGCCGACGCGATGATGCCGCAGTTGAAACTGTCCAACTTCCCCGAAGTCCAACTGGTTGCGCGCATATCCCGGGCCGGCCAACCGACCACTGGCGAATGGATCGGCCGCAGCCAACCGTTGGCCAGCAGCACCACTGCGCTGCAGCAATTGACCATCGACACTCCGGACCAGTAATTCTGAGGACACACCCATGACCGCATTTGCACGCATCACCTTGCTCAGCCTGGTACTCGGCCTGAGCGCCTGTGCGGTCCACCGCCCACCTGCGGCGCCAACCGGCCCTACCATCCCACCGTCGGGCCCATCGACTCAGCCCAGCACCAAGCCCAGCACCAAGCCTTCGGGCCCGGTGACGCCTGCGCCCAAACCCCTGCCAAGCAAATCGCCGACCTTCGCCCCACCGCCGGGCGCCGCCAGCCACTGGGACGGCAAGATGCAGGTGTACGTGCTGGACGATCAGCCTGACACCTTCTACCGCCAGCGCACCTACTACCGCTGGAGCAACGGCTGGAGCCGCTCCATCAGCCCCAATGGGCCATGGGAAGAAACCAACGTGCAAGGCGTACCACCGGGGTTGAGCAAGCAGTACGCGCAATGATGAAAGGCGACCTGAGGGTCGCCTTTTTGATGGCTTTCAAATGCACTCTGTCGATCATGGCAGGGCTAAGCCATTCAAGCCCGGTGTATGCGCCGAATGCGCAGCGCCCTGGCGTAATGTGGCCATCGCTGGCCTAGCGTGGGAATGATTGCTAGGTATACTTTCTTGCGACTACGACTACGACGACGCGGCCTCCCAGGTGTAAACCAGACGCTGCGCAGTGGGGCCGGGGATGCACCGGCCTGCAGACAAGCGAAGAGGGTTTTTAATGGCAGGCAGGTTGATCTATCTCATCGGGCCATCGGGTTCGGGCAAAGACAGTCTGCTGGATGCCGCACGTCCACGCCTGGTCGAGCGTGGCTGCCGCATGGTGCGGCGGGTGATCACCCGGTCGGCGGAGGCGGTGGGCGAAGCGGCGCAAGGGGTGAGCCCCGAGCAGTTTGCGGCCATGGAGGCCGAGGGCGCATTTGCCTTGAGCTGGCAGGCTAATGGCTTGTCGTACGGCATCCCCAAGGACATCGACGAGTGGTTGGCCGCCGGGGACGACGTGCTGGTCAATGGCTCCCGTGCCCACCTGGCGCAGACCCGTGAGCGATATCCGACTTTGCTGGTATTGCTGCTGACGGTGGATCAAGCGGTGCTGCGCCAACGTCTGATTGCTCGTGGGCGGGAGTCATTGGTGGACATCGAGGAACGCCTGGCGCGCAATGCGCGGTTCACTGCCGAGTTGATTGCCAGTCATGGCGCCGGTTTGTTCGTATTGGACAATTCCGGCCCGTTGGCGCATACCGTTGAACGCTTGCTGTGCTGCCTGGACCACGGGCATAGCCTATGCACCTGACCCCAGTCTCGGTAGGTTGGGACAACCCATTCATGTAGTGCGTGGTTATGTCAAAGCTCCGATAAAACCCAGGCGCCAAGCTTATTTTTCGCTGATGTGTTTGTTTGGTTTACTGGATATTTGAAAGTTGATGATTGGGCCGATTAAGTTAATGTTCTTGGCGGGTTTTTATGTCGGCTGTGTTAGGGCGTGTCGCGGTCAGTCAATAAGTGTGGGTAGGTGGCGCTGAATAAAACGTGTGCGGTTTTTTTGCGAGCGTGTTTATAGTGGGTTCTTGCAAAGAATTAGCGATGGTGAAGACCTGTTCAATATGGGAGCTTTATCGGGCTGGTAATGGATCAGTCAGCATCGATAACTTCAATACATGGACGGGTCATTTCACTATTCAGAGTAAAAAGCACCATGCATATCCCGGTTAGGCAGTCTACCCAGTCGCATGTTCCTGAGACGTCGCATTCCCATTTTTCGGCCGATGAAAATCAAGTTATTTTCTGGGCCAATAATAAAAAATCTTTCACCACGGATCAGGCTGCGAAACATATCACGCGCAGTGGCTCCAAGTTCCATGACCGCAATAAAGATGGCAAAGTTGTGGTGGGCTATAACTTTGCGGGAGGCTTCAATGCGGCCCAGAAAGAACGGGCCAGGCAAGCCCTTCAGTACTGGGCGGATGTTGCCAATATCGAATTCGTTGAAAATGGCTCGAACACGGATGGCACCATCAGTATCAAGGGCACCCCAGGGTTAGGCGGCATGGCGGGGTTGCCTAACCAATATAACGCCAAGGTCTGGGCCAATATAGGCACCCAGGGTGGGCAGAACCCGGCAATGGGCAGTCATTTCCTGGGTTTATTGATCCATGAACTGGGGCATACCCTGGGGCTGAGTCATCCCGGTGGTTACAATGGCAGCGGCTTCAATTACGAGCGGGCTGCCGAATATGCCCAGGACACCAAGGCGCGCAGTGTCATGAGTTATTGGGCGGAGACCCACCAGCCGGGGCACAATTTCGCCGGGCGCAGCCCTGGAGCCCCGATGATGGACGATATTGCCGCCGCCCAGCGGCTCTACGGCGCCAATACCAAAACCCGGAATACCGATACCACCTACGGCTTCAATTCCAATTCAGGTCGGGAGGTCTACAGCCTCAAGCAGGGCAGCGACAAGCCGATTTTCACCGTCTGGGACGGCGGCGGTAACGATACGCTCGACTTCTCAGGCTTCACCCAGAACCAAACCATCAACCTCAAGGCTGAGTCATTCTCGGACGTGGGTGGCTTGCGCGGGAATGTGTCGATTGCCAAGGGCGTGACCGTGGAAAATGCCATTGGCGGTGTCGGCAACGACACCTTGACAGGGAACGAGGCAAATAATCGCCTCGCGGGCGGCAAGGGGGCCGATAAGTTGTACGGAGGGGGCGGGGCAGACACGTTTGTCTACCGCCGCGCCAGCGATTCAACACCGCAGGCACCGGACGTCATCCAGGACTTCCAGAGTGGGATCGACAAGATCGACCTGACCGGCGTTCTTCAGGAGGCGGGGCTCAAAGCGTTGAATTTCTCTGAACGATTGAGTGGCAAAGCCGGGGACGCCGTGCTCGGCCAGGACCCGAAAACCGGTCGTTTCACAGTGGCGGTGGATACGACGGGCAATGGCTCGGCGGACCTCCTGGTGGTCAGCCAAAGCCCGATCAAACAGACGGACGTGATCTGGAACGGGCAGGCGCCGACCGTGACGCCTACTCCGACGCCGGGCCCCCCTGTTGTTCCTGTTTCGGACCCCATCCCGGCGCCTACTTCAGAGCCGACCGAACCCGAGCCTGAGCCCGAACCTGAACCTGAACCGGCCCCTCGGCCCGGTGGAGGGTTTTTCGAGAAAGTTTTTTCGTCGTTCAAAGGGTTCCTCAACAAGGTGTGGTCGATATTCAGCTGAGCCCAGTCTTCGATCAGTGAACACCTTCCTGCTTTAAAAGCCGTTACCCAAGTTCCCTTCTATCCAGGTTTGGACGTGCGCGGCATCGCGTTCAAGCCCGCCTGTCACGGTTACCCTCCAGACACACTCATAGTCATGTGGTGCGCTTTTCACCGGGCTATCTCGGTGATTCCTTCCTGTTTCGTCGGCCCATGGGGCAATCGCGTCGCGCTTTTTGTACAGCTATTCATTGGCCGTAGCATCCGTATGTTTTTCATGATTGCGTTTCGGCGAGGTCAGCCTGATCGGCTGTTGCAGTGCCTTGAATTACCGTTGAGGGCCAGACATAAAACCCCTCTATGCACCCTGTGGATTTTTTCCTTCACTTCATATTCTACTATTCGCCATTTAATCAAACTGTTGTGTAGGGCGGGTTAAAATTTTTTAGTCATGTATATGTTTTTTGTGCGGTCAGGGTCTTGTCTGATTATGAATAATGCTTTGCAATAAAAATGACCGCAAGAGTGTTTGTGAAGTTTTATTTTCATATAAAACAGGTGGTTATCGTTTTTGCCAAGGCGGTGGTTCCGCTACTGCGATTTCAGAGTTTTTCGGCTGTCGGGTTAAAGTGTTTTTAAATTTTAGAGTGTGTCTAGTTGAATTAATTCGTCGCTGGCCTGCGGGCGGGGAGTGTGAGAATTTAAAGCGGTGCCGATAACTACTGCTGCTCTTGTTGGGCGGGAATCGGTATCTCGAATGTTTTAAATTTTATCGTTCGAGTCTGATTTTTATGAGGACTTTGGTTTATGAGAGTGCCAGGACCATCCACAACTAATGTTGGTGTGCCCCAAGCGCTGGATACCGGGAGCAGTATCAGCCCTGAGGGCCCTGTTGAGGTATCTACGCTAAACAGCAAAAAGCCGGTGTTCACTTCGCAACAGGCTGGGAAACAGCTCACCCGCAGCGGTTTCAAGGTTCATGACAATAATGGTGACGGCAAAACCACATTGTCCTATCGCGTCTCCAAGGGCTTCACTGCACAGCAGGCAGAGCAAGCCAGGCAGGCAATTCAATCCTGGCAGGATGTCGCTAACGTGACATTTACCGAAAAAGCGCCGCATCGTGACGGCCATGTTGATATCAATGACATGCCCGACTCCTCGGGAGGGGTGGCTTCACTTCCCCATCGGTATATGACCCAGACTTTCGCAAACATTGGAACGCAGAATGTGGGTGCGAACCCGTCACCGGGGCATTTCTTTCGTATGGTTTTAGCTCATGAACTAGGCCACGCCCTTGGGTTGGAGCATCCGGGAAACTATGACGGTTCCGGTAACTATGGGCGTCACGCAGCGTATGCCGGGGATACTCAAGCGCGTTCTGTCATGAGTTACTTTTCGGAGAAAAATCAGCCCGGGCATGACTTCAAATTGCTGCACCCCTCTGCGCCGATGATGGATGACATAGCGGCTGCCCAGAAACTCTATGGGGCGAATACTAAAACACGCAATACCGACACGACCTATGGGTTTAATTCCAATACGAATCGGGAAGCGCTTAGTTTGAAGTCGGCGAATGACAATCCTATTTTCTGTGTGTGGGATGGGGGAGGCAACGACACTCTGGATTTCTCCGGGTATTCACAGCATCAGAAAATCAACCTCAACGCCGAGTCCTTTTCGGATGTGGGCGCGTTGAAGGGTAATGTCTCCGTTGCCAAGGGCGTCATACGGGAAAACGCAGTGGGCGGTAAGGGGGATGATGCCCTGATAGGTAATGCTGTTGCCAATCGTCTCAAGGGAGGCGGTGGGGCAGACCGATTGTCAGGGGGAGGCGGTGCAGATACCTTCGTTTATGATCACGCCAGTGACTCCACCCCGGATAACCCCGACGTCATTCTGGATTTCCAGAGTGGCTCCGACAAGATTGATGTTCGCGCCGTCCTGAAACAGGCGAATCTCAGTGCGCTTAAATTCGTCGAACGCTTTACCGGTCAACCCGGTCAGGCGGTGATAAGTTACAACCAGGGTAGCAACGAGGGGAGTCTGGCCCTGGATCTGACGGGTAACGGTAAGGCAGACCTATTAATCAAAAGCCTCGGCCAGATAAAAGCAGGTGATGTCTTGGCGCAGGGCGACACCCCAACGGCAAACCCTGAACCGAAAGACCCCAAGCCTGCGCCGCGTCCTCAACCTGACGAGCCCAAACCCAAGCCGGAACCCAAGCCGGAACCCAAACCGGAGGAGCCAAAACCGAAGCCACGTCCGGATCCGTGTGAGCCGAAGCCACGTCCGGATGCGTGTGAGCCGAAGCCACGTCCGGATGCGTGTGAGCCGAAGCCACGTCCGGAT
>NZ_QODJ01000093.1:0-1510 GCF_009935965.1 Pseudomonas sp. L13 | reverse complement strand
GCGTGTGAGCCGAAGCCACGTCCGGATGCGTGTGAGCCGAAGCCACGTCCGGATGCGTGTGAGCCGAAGCCACGTCCAGACCCGCGTGAACCGCAACCACGCCCAGATCCCTGTGAGCCGAAGCCACGCCCGGTTCCGTGTGAGCCGAAGCCACGTCTGGATCCGTGTGAGCCGAAGCCGCGTCCCGATCCGCGTGAACCACAGCCACGTCCGGATCCACGTGAACCGAAGCCGCGTCCAGATCCGCGTGAACCACAACCACGTCCCGATCCGCGTGAACCACAGCCACGTCCGGATCCACGTGAACCGAAGCCGCGTCCAGATCCGCGTGAACCACAGCCACGTCCCGATCCGCGTGAACCACAGCCACGTCCGGATCCACGTGAACCGCAACCACGTCCCGATCCGTGTGAACCACAGCCACGTCCGGATCCACGTGAGCCGAAGCCGCGACCATACCCGCGTGAGCCGCAGCCACGTCCAGATCCGTGTGAGCCACAGCCACGTCCGGATCCGTGTGAACCGAAGCCGCGTCCAGTTACATGGGAACCGAGGCCGCGACCATACCCGCGTGAGCCGCAGCCACGCCCGGTTCCGTGTGAGCCCAGACCCATCCCTCGTACAGATCCTTGTGAGCCGAAAGCTTTCATTCGAAATTCAAGACCGGCCTATGGCTTCAATACCCATTCAGGCGAGTCCCGCGCGATGCACGCGTCGGCTTTTGATCAGTTGGCGTTTTCCGCGCGGGGTTGAAGGGGGAACCATTCAATGTCAGATGCGCGCTGAGTCTATTCAAGTCCATCGCTGTTATGAGTTAAACATCAGGCCAAGCGTAAGTGCTGACTACCAGTAATAACTTGGCTGTTTTATGACGCTCGTTGAAAAGTTTGAGTGGTCATGTTTGAGATCGACTATTTAAGAATTCATGGGTGCCTTACTTGTGAAGTGTCGTGTTGTTGTTTTTAACTAACTGAGAAAACTTAATTATGATTAATGTCAATTCATCCGCTGCAAACCACTATATGCCCACGCCGAGCGTGACTCCTCAGCCGTCATCGCTGGCACATCCTGGAAACCAGGGAGGCAGTGAAGCCGCTAAGTCTTCTCATGGTAATGCGAACTCCGCAGCAGACAACCACGTCTCGACAAGCTCCAAGTTACTTAGTCTTTCCGCTCCGCTGGTAGGTGAACGCACTGGCCAGCAGCGAATGTATGGATTGAGCCTGAACTCCGGACTGCTTCAACTGGGAGACGTTAATCCCGGCAAAGCGGTTGTGGCACATTGCTATGCCAAGCCAGCGGTAAATACCGAACCCACTGTTGAGCCCAAGTCAAACGACGAAACCAAACCGGCAGCGGATCAGCCCATCTCGGACGGCGATACCAAGCCAGTAACGGCTAAGCCCAAGCCGAGCGGCTACAAAACGCCATTAACTGATCGGCTAAAGCCACGCGGTGGCACCAAGGAGCCAGTGGTTGAACAGCCCAAGGCAGGCGGCACCAAGGAGCC
>NZ_QODJ01000092.1:0-16675 GCF_009935965.1 Pseudomonas sp. L13 | reverse complement strand
CCGCAGGAATGGATATGTACACGGTCCAACTGTGTTGACTGCCAGGCCGCCTTCGCGAGCAAGCCCGCTCCCACAGTTGGGTCGTGGGGTGTCTGGTAGATAGGCATTGGCTTTCAGGGCGTCATCGCAGGCAAGCCAGCTCCCACAATTAGATCTTCACCAAGCTGCACAGGCCTAGCCCGGGTTGAACAGCACCTGCTGCATCGCCTGGGGCGGCTGCCCGAACGCCCTGAGAAACGCCTGGCGCATGCGCTCGCGATCACCAAACCCGGTTTCGCGCGCCACCACTTCCACCGGGTGCCGGCTGATTTCCATCATCGCCCGCGCAGCTTCCACCCGCAGGGCCTCGATGGCCTTGGCCGGGGTCTGCCCGGTTTCTTCGCGAAACACCCGGCTGAACTGACGCGGGCTTAACCGGGCAACGTCGGCCAGGGCCTCCACGGATAAATCCTGAGTGAGGTTCTCGCGAGCGTAAGCCAAGGCCAGCTGCACGCGGTCGGACTTGGGGTCCAGCTCCAACAAGGCCGACAATTGCGACTGCTCGCTGCCACGACGTTGGGCAATCACCAGCTTGCGCGCAATACGCCGGGCCAGGTCGCTGCCCAGATCGTCCTCCACCATCGCGAGCGCCAGGTCGACCCCGGCGCTCATGCCCGCACCGGTCCACACCTGGCCGTCGACAATGAACAACTTGTCTTCTTCCAGACGGATATCCGGGTAGCGCTTGCGAAATGCCGGCGCATGGATCCAGTGGGTGGTGGTGCGCTTGCCAGCCAGCAGCCCAGCCTCGGCCAGCACAAAGATGCCCATGCATAACGACGCCACCCGGCGCGACTGCGCGGACGCGGCCTTGACCATTTCCAGCAGGTTGGCTTCCGGCAGGCGAAACTCCAGGTAGCCACTGACAATCAAGGTGTCATAGCCCTCTGGGCGCAGCGCGCTGGTGTTCACCGAAAAGCCCTGGGAAGTCATCACGGCGCCGCCGCTTTCCGACACCAAGTGAAACTCATAGGCCGGCTCGCCGCGCAGCAGGTTGGCGCACTCGAACACCGAGCCCAGGCTGAGGCTCAACGACTGGAAATTCGGGTAAACCATCAGCGCAACGCTGTGCATTGCATCTCTCCAAGGGGCGGGGGAGAGGCGATTGTCGGCGTGTGCCCGGCAAACGGCAACTGACTTTGGTGCATGTCCGCAATCCTTGCGGATATGACATTGTGAGCCAATGCCGCGCTGCCTAACATGAGCCCAACGCACTAGACGACTGGTCTAATCGCAGAGGGGCAAGCATGAGCAACGCAAGCAGCAGTGCGCGGCAAGCGATTCTGGAACGGGCGCAATCCATTGTCGGCGCCAAGGGGTTTTCGGCGGTGGGCTTGAACGAAATCCTGCAAGCCGCGCAAGTGCCCAAGGGCTCGTTTTATCACTACTTCAACTCCAAAGATGCCTTTGGCGTGGTGTTACTCGATACCTATTTCGACCACTACGTCGAAGGCATGCAGCAGTTGTTCGATCAGCCGGGCTCAACCCACCACGCCAAGCTGATGCGCTATTGGCAAGGCTGGATCGACAACCACACCGGCTGCACCGACGCTGGCAAGTGCCTGGCCGTGAAGCTTGGGGCGGAAGTCTCCGACCTTTCAGAGCCCATGCGGCTAGCGTTGCAACGCGGCACTTCGCGCACCATCGACTTGCTTGCCGTGGCCCTGCAGCGCGGCGTCGAAGACGGCTCGCTCGGGGTCGAGCAGGCCCCCGAAAGCCTGGCCAGGCGCTTGTATGCGCTATGGTTGGGAACCAGCGTCATGGGCAAGATCACCCGTACCACCGCGCCGTTCGCTGAGGCGCTGCTGCTGACCCAACAGCTGTTGGGCAGCCCTGAAAACCCTGTTATTCACACCGATCGAGGCACTGGAAAATGAAAGTATTAATGGTACTGACCTCTCACGACCGGCTTGGCGATACCGGGCGCAAGACCGGCTTCTGGCTCGAAGAATTCGCCGCACCTTATTACGCGTTCAAGGACGCTGGCGCCGAGGTGGTGTTGGCTTCCCCAGCCGGCGGCCAGCCGCCGCTGGACCCCAAGAGCGATGAACCGGATGCGCAAACCGAGCAGACCGAACGCTTCGCCAAAGACCCGGCCGCGCAGCAAGCCTTGGCGACCACCGTGAAGCTGGACTCGGTCAACGCCGCCGACTTCGACACCGTGTTCTACCCAGGCGGCCACGGCCCGCTGTGGGACCTGGCGGAGTCGCCGGTGTCCATCGCGCTGATCGAGGCGTTCGAGCGGGCCGGCAAGCCCATCGGCTTTGTGTGCCATGCACCGGGTGCCTTGCGTCACGTCAAGGCGGTTAACGGTGAGCCGTTGATCAAGGGCCGCCGCGTCACCGGGTTCTCCAACTCGGAAGAGGCCGCCGTTCAGTTGACCGAAGTCGTGCCGTTTCTGATTGAAGATGAATTCAAAAAACTGGGCGGCCAGTATGAGAAGGGCGCTGACTGGCAATCCTTCGTCCTCGTCGACGGCTTGCTGGTGACTGGGCAAAACCCAGGCAGCTCCAGCGAAGTGGCCAAGGCCCTGCTGACACTCTGCGCTTAAGTTAATCAACCGATGTACACGGTGGCGACTCCCAGGAGTCGCCACGGTTTTCGTTCGTCCTGAATTTGGAATATCGCCGTGCCTGACTGCATCCTGAACACCCCGATCAAGCTGGGGCATCATCGCTTGAACAACCGTGTCGTACTGCCGCCGCTGACCCGCCAGCGCAGCGCCCAGCCGGGTAATATCGCCACCGACCTGATGGCCGAGTATTACCGTCAACGGGCCAGTGCCGGGTTCATGGTCAGCGAGGGTACGCAGATCGAACCTCGGGGCCAGGGCTACGCGTGGACGCCGGGCATCCATACACCGGCGCAAATCCAGGGTTGGCGTAAAGTCACCGCAGCGGTGCATGCCGAGGGCGGTGTGATCTTCGCCCAGCTATGGCACGTGGGGCGGGTGTCCCATAACGCGCTGCAACCTGACGGTGGCGCTCCGGTGGGGCCGTCTGCGCTGGCGGCGTTGCAAGCCAAGGCCTTCATTGAAACCGGGCCCGGTGTGGGTGAACTGGTGCAGCCACCCGTACCCCGTGCCTTGACCACGCTGGAAATCGAAGAGCTGGTAGGGCACTACGCCCAGGCTGCACGCAATGCCTTGGACGCCGGGTTCGACGGTGTGGAAATCCACGCGGCCAACGGCTACCTGGTCAACCAGTTCATCTCGGCCCATTCCAATACTCGTGAAGATGAGTACGGCGGTTCGCTGGACAATCGCCTGCGCTTGCTGCGCGAGATTGTCGAAGCCGTGTGCAAGGTGGTGGGGCCGGAGCGCCTGGGCGTGCGCTTTTCGCCGCTGTTCAGTGGCACCGATCAGGACCGGGTCTACATCGGCCTGGTGGAGGAAGACCCGCACCATACCTATATCGAAGCGATCAAAGTGCTGGAGGCGTCGGGCATCGCCTATGTGTCCATTGCCGAAGCTGATTGGGACAACGCACCCGATTTGCCCGAGACTTTCCGCCAGGCCGTACGCCGCACCTTCAGCGGCAGGATCATCTACGCCGGCCGCTACACCGCCGAGCGTGGCGCACGCTTGGTAGAGGCCGGGTTGGCGGACTTGGTTGCCTTTGGGCGGCCCTTCATCGCCAACCCGGACTTGCCCCAGCGGCTGTTCAATGGCTGGCCATTGAATGCGTTGAAGGCCGAAGGTTTGTATGGCGGGACCCAGGCGGGGTATGTGGATTATCCGGTGTATGCCCAACACTAGTGTGGGAGCGGGCTGCGCTTGACGCACTGGCATCCAGGCAGCCCCTCTGTACATCAAAAATGCCTCAGTCCACCCGCAACACAATCTTGCCGATATGATCCCCACCTTCCATCCGCGCATGGGCCTGGGCGGCGTCGGTGTAGGCGTAGACCTGGTCGATCATCGGCAGGCAACGCCCGGCACTGAGTACCGGCCACACGTGTTCGCGCAGGTGCTGGGCAATTTCGGCCTTTTCTTCACGGGTGCGGGCGCGCAGCAGTGAACCGGTGATCACCGCGCGTTTGCCGAGGATGGTCAGCAGGTCGACGTCGTTGGCCTTGGCGCCACCGAGGAAACCGAGGATCACCAGGTGGCCGTCCATGCCCAGGGCCTTGAGGTTATTGTTCAGGTACGAGGCGCCCATGATGTCGAGGATCACGTTGACGCCCTTGCCATCGGTCTGTTTGGCGATGACCTCGGCAAAGTCCTGTTCGCGGTAGTTGATCGGCTCGGCGCCGAGCTTGGCAATCGCCGCGCATTTGTCGGCGCTGCCCGCCGTGGCGAATGCCTGGATGCCGAATTCCTGGCAGAGCATCAACGCGGTGGTACCGATGCCACTGGTGCCGCCGTGGATCAAGGCGCGCTGGCCTTTATGGGCACCGCCGAGGCCGAACAGGTTGGCCCACACCGTAAAGAACGTTTCCGGCACGGCAGCGGCCTGAATCCAGTCCATGCCCGCGGGGATCGGCAGCGCCTGGCTGGCCGGCACCGCGCAATACTGCGCATAGCCACCGCCATTGGTCAGCGCGCAGACCTTGTCGCCCAGGCTGTACTCGGTGACGCCATCACCCAGCGCCACCACTTCACCGGCCACTTCCAGGCCTGGGATCGGGCTCATGCCGGGCTTCATCGGGTATTTGCCCGCGCGTTGCAAGGCGTCCGGGCGGTTGACGCCGGCGGCGTGCACGCGAATCAGAATCTCGCCCGGCCCGGCCACCGGTACGTCGGCGCTGCGCGGCTTCAAGACCTCGGGCCCGCCAGGGGTGGTGATTTCGATCAGGGTCATTTCTTGGGGGAGCGTCATGGAAAAGTTCCTGTAGCGATGAGCGTATGGGTTGGGACCGTAGCGCGGGGTCGGCAGTTCAGCAAGATCATGCCGGGTTCTTTGGGCAATGCAAACGCAGGATTTCAGCACAAGCCTGCAAGTGCAGAGCCGCGGCGTTGGACACACTGGCTGTTGGTCATTTTCGACGCAAACAGGTGGCATATGAACCAAGCAAGAAATCAGGATATCGGGCTGTTGTTTCTGCGGGCCAGTGGGGCATTGTTCCTGCTGTGGGTGCATGGGTTGCCCAAGTTGCTGCACTACAGCGACCAATTGAAGCTGATCGAAGACCCGTTTCACCTGGGCGCTTCTATCACCTTGCTGCTGGCGATTTTCGCCGAGGTGCTATGCCCATTGCTGATTATGGCAGGCGTGCTGGTGCGCCTGGCGTGCCTGCCGATCCTGGCGGTGCTGGTGATTGCGTTGCTGGTGGTGCACCCGGAGTGGACGCTGTTCGAAGGGCAGTTCGGTTGGCTGCTGCTGATCATCTTCACCAGCGTGCTGATCGCAGGGCCGGGGCGGCTGGTGTTGAGCCAGCGCTTTGCCTGAAGAAAAAAGGCCGGGCGAACCCGGCCTTCTGCCTTCCGTAGGAGCGAGCTTGCTCGCGAAAAACTCACAGGCGCCGCGTTCATTCAGCAAGCACGCGTTATCGTTGACGTTCTTCGCGAGCAAGCTCGCTCCTACAGGGGCATTAAGGTAGGTATCAGCGGTTCAGGAACCCGAGCAGGTCTTCGTTGAGCTGCTGAGCGTGGGTCACGGCAAACCCGTGCGGCGCATCCTTGTAGACCTTCAGTTGCGCGCCCTCGATCATCTGCGCCGCGACTTTGCCGGTGGTGTCGAACGGCACGATCTGGTCGCCGTCGCCATGGATCACCAGGGTCGGTACGTCGATCTTGGCCATGTCCGGGCGGAAGTCGGTTTGCGAGAACGCGGTGACGCAATCCACGGTGGATTTGAGCGACGCAAGCATGGCGATCTGCAGGGTTTGGCTGAGCACACCCTCCGAGACGTGCTGGCCTTTATTGAGACCGAAGAACGGCGTGTTGAAGTCGCTGATGAACTGCGCACGATCCTTCAACAGGCCGGCCTTGATGCCATCGAACACCTCGCCAGGCACGCCTTGGGGGTAATCGGCTTGCTGGCCGAAGATCGGCGTGACCGCGCCCAGCAACACCAGGCCGGCGACACGGGCGCTGCCGTGGCGGGCGATGTAGCGCGCCACGTCACCGCCACCCATGGAGAAGCCCACCAGGGTCACGTCCTGCAGGTCCAGGTGTTCGATCAACTGGGCGATATCGTCAGCGAAGGTGTCGTAGTCGTTACCGGTCCAGGGCTGGTCCGAGCGGCCAAAGCCACGACGGTCGAACGCGATAGTGCGAAAGCCACGGCTGCTCAGGTATTCCATCTGGTATTCCCACATGTCCGCATCCAGCGGCCAGCCGTGGCTGAACAGCACGGGCTTACCGCTGCCCCAGTCCTTGAAGTAGATCTGGGTACCGTCTTTGGCTACGAATGTGCTCATCTGAAACTCCTTGCAGGGCTGAAAAAGGGCGGTGAAAAAACCGCATCACTATTGCCGTAAACCTGGGCCCAGGCTTGTATGGGTGTGCTTGTCTCACCAACTGAACTTGAGCTCCATGCCCAGGTAGTTGCTGTCGTGCCCACCGGCATCACGCAGGGTCTGGCCGACCGCGTAGTGCACCGCCTCGACCGCACCGCTGAGGTTGGGCGTAAAGGCGTAGTCGGTGCGCAGTTGCCCATAGGCGCCGGTCCAGCGCTCACCTTGGCCCGCGGTGCCAGCCACGGCCAGGTTGGGCTGGGTGTAGACGGCGTCTGCGGTGGTCTGCCGCCACAGCAGGCCGACGGCGGTTTGCACGCTGAGCTTGGCGATGGGCTTGACGGTGATCGACGGCTTGACGTGGATCAGGTTGCTGTAGCCGGTATAACCCGCCAGGGAAAAGTAATAGCCATTGGGGAACAGCGGGTTGAAAGTGCCGACCCTGCCGTCATGGGCCTTGCGGTCACCGGAGGCGATATCCAGTTGCAGGCCGATACGCGGCTTCCAGGCCAGCGTGTCAAAGGTGTAGCCGGTGCGGCTGCCACCGGCCCAGGCGCGAATCGTCTTGCTGCCCACCGAGCCGCGTTGCAGCATGGCTTCGACGTCCCAGTCGAACCCCTGGGCTGCGCCACCGAGTCGGGCGTCCAATAACTGTCGGGTCTCTTCGCCGTCGGCATCCAGGTAATGGGCGGCGCTGCGCTCGTACACGCCGTAATAGGCCGACAGCTCATTGGTGCCGCCCACCAGCCGCTCGACTCGTAACATGTGGAAGCGCGCATCGCTGTTGGACTTATCGTCGAAATGCCGGCCATCCTGGTACTGCACCGGTTGGCTGGCGATCCCGATAAAACGCCATTGCGGCGTTTCCCAGTCCGCCCACAACGCATCGAAGGACTGCCGCACATTCGGGCCGTCCCGTGACGAGATGAAGCGCTGCAAGTCGAAGGCGAAATCCTGGCGGCCAGCCCGTGCCTTGAAGGTGCCGGCGCTGAAGGTCTTCACGTATTCGGCAAAGGCCAGGCGCAGGTCGACACGGTTCTGGTCGGCACCGCCAATCGTGGTCTTGTCGTAGGCCCGCACATCTTCCAGCTGGGTGAACAGCCGCCAGTGTTCGTTCAGGTGCAAGTCGGCGTGCACCTGAAAGCGCTGGATCAGGTAGCGGTCACGCGGCACATCGCGCACGCCGAACCCGCTGGCGTCGTTCATCTCGAAGCGTTCACGCAAGGTTGAGCCCAGCGACAAGTAGGTGAACGGGTTGGCCGCGGACAACGGGATGTACTTGAGGTTGTCCAGCGGTTGCGTGCGCAAGGCCGGGTCCTTGAGCACAGACCAGTCTTCCTGCCAGCGATTGGCCTTGATCGCCGGGCGAACCGGTTGGTCGTCGGCCTGCACGCTGCCAGCCAGCAACGGCCACAGCACAGCCAGACTCCAGCCTGCGTGACGCATCATTTTGCCGCGCTGAGTTGGTGGATTTCTGCGACATAACCGCCTGGGAACTCCACCAAGGCACTGCGCCGACCTTTGCTGTCGAACGCCGGCACCAGCACTTTGGCGCCAGAGCCAGTGGCCTTGCTCAGGGTGGCGGCCAGGTCGTTGACTTGATAACCGGTGGTGTCGTGTCCGAACGGGTAGGGCAGTTGGCCGTTGGTGACCAGCACCGCCATGCGCCCGAACGGCGATTCGATATCGACGCGGCGGTAATGGCCGCCGGCCTGGCCGACATCAACCCCTGGGGCGCGCTTGTCGTCGCTCAACACCTTGCCGTGGGAGAAACCCAGGAACGCCTTGATAAACCGCTCGGCGCTGTCGCTGGACACATACACACGGTTTTCCGGCACGGTGTCGAAGGCGGCGTAATCCGGGGTCTTGGTGTGCCAGTACAGCTGCATGTTCACACCGCCCGGCCATTGCACCACGGCATCACGGCCGATGGGGTCGGGGAAATCGCTGACGATCACATCGGCGCCATTGTCCCGCGCGGCCTTGAGGGCCACGTCCATGTCCTTGACCAGGTAGCCGTTGCGTTCCTGGCCGAACGGGTGGGGTACGGGGGTGGTAAAGCCGAACAACGACACGGTGCCCGCCGGGGTCTGCAGCAGTTGCGAGGTGGTGCTGCTCGGCACCGGCAGCACGTTGACCACGACCTGGGGCGTGCTTTTGCCGCCGAAGGTGGCGAGGAAACTCTGGGCAAAACGCTCCACATCGGCCGGTGCCACATACACATGGCTGGTGTCGTACTGCGGCGCCACGGCCACGCTTGGGGTGGCGGCAAACGCGTTGCTCATCATCGCACTTGCCAGCAGCGTCAATGCCAGCGATACCTTGGTTGCCGTGTTACCCATGCCCGTTCTCCAGCGCTTATGAGGGTTCGAAAGCGGTGAGGTTAGGGGGGCAGGGCGGTGGGGAATTGTATGAACGTGCTCGGTTGAACGTTTCAGCTACGCGGCCCAGACAGCCGACGCCTGTCTACCTGACGCCCCTCAATCCAAATGTGGAAGCTGGCTTGCCTGAGATGACGGCCTGCCAGCCGACACTTCTCTAGCTGACACCCCACGATCAAACTGTGGGAGCTGGCTTGCCTGCGAAGGCGGCCTGAGAGCCGACCATAATCTTGGATCAAACCGTGTACATATCCATTATTTAGGTAATGGCTGCTTATGGTTCCGCTTTTACAGCGGCTCACTTTTGAAAAGCGCAAAAGTAAGCAAAACGCTCTTGCCCCACCACTCGGCACCTCGCTTAGGCTCGGTGTGCCCTCACTCCGGCTTGAATTCGTGGGCCGCCGTCATGGGCCATCCTTGGCCCAGGACGGCTAACCCGGCGTCCTGCCGGGTTACCCACGAATTCAAGCCTGCGTTCGGCCAGCGTGGTTTAACGGGGCGCCTGAGATCAAGATCAAAAGCAGATCAAGAGCGGCTCGCTTCGCATCGTGGTTACTGTGGAGTGCTACAACCTGCACAGTTGTGCATCTGTTACTGCACTTAAGGCTTTTTTTGTAGGAGCGAGCTTGCTCGCGAAAAACTTACAGGCGCCGCGTTCAGTCAGCAAACACTCGTTATTGTTGACGTTTTTCGCGAGCAAGCTCGCTCCTACAGAAATTGGGGCTGCCCACACATTTGGATCGCGGGGCATCAGCTAAACAGGCGTTATCTGTCAGGCCACCATAATGATCTTCGACACCAACTCCACCACCGTCTTGGCCTGCAGTTTCTTCATCAGCCGCGCCCGGTGCACCTCAACGGTGCGGTGGGAGATCGCCAGGCGCAGGGCAATCTCCTTGGACTTGAACCCGTTGACGATGTGCATGGCGATTTCCCGCTCACGGGGCGTGAGGTCGCCGGTGCCCTGGTGCATGCGGTCCAGGCGTTCGAAGTGCCAGATCATCAGTTTGAACGGGTCTTTGGGGGTGAGGGTGTAGCCGTGGGACTTGGCCCAGAACACTTCGCCGTTGTGGTGCTGCATGAAGCGTTCATCGGAATAAAAGCCGTTGTCGCTGTCGAGCAGCCAGTCATGGCTGCGCTTGCCGATGGCGTGGTAGTCGGCCTGGGACGGGTAGATCAGCAGGGTCAGTTGGTTGACCAGTGCGTCGCGGGTATAGCCGAACAGCTTCAGGAAAGCGTCGTTGCAGTCGAGTATCACGCGGTCGCTGGTGACGATTTGCGGGGCAGGGGACAGCTTGAACGCCAGGCGTTCGAGGTCGGGGAATTGCTGGGCTAGCGCGGTCATGGGGCATCCTGCCTCGTTGTTCAATGCCCTGGGCGCTACTTACCCGTGTAAGTAGTTACACGAATTGGCGCACGATCAGGGGTGGGTCATTGTAAGTAAAGTCCGAATCAAGAACAGAAGAAATTGATTATGCCTGCTGATTGCGTCTCCATTGTTGCCGCTGGTCACTCCCGTTTTGGTCGCCTGGAAGGCACGACGCTGGAAGACCTGATCGTCCAGGTGACCCGGGAAGCCCTGAGCGACGCCGAGATTGACGCGTCGCAAGTCGATGCGTTGTTCCTCGGCCATTTCAACTCGGGGCTGGTGCCCGACGGGTTTGCCGCCTCATTGCTATTGCAAGCCGACCCCGGGCTGCGCTTCAAACCCGCCACCCGCTGTGAAAACGCCTGTGCGTCCGGCTCGGCGGCGATTCAGGCGGGGGTCAATGCGATTCTCTCCGGCAGCGCCGAGCTGGTGTTGGTAGTGGGCGCCGAGAAGATGACCCACACCAGCACCGCCGCGGTCACCCAAGCCTTGGTCGGGGCCGGTTACCAGAACGACCCGGCCGAAGCCGGCCTGAGTTTCCCCCAGTTGTTCGGCCGCGCCGCGCGCCAATACGCCGAGCGTTACCACTGCCCGCTGGGCTCGATGGCGGCTATCGCCACCAAAAACCACTCCAACGCCATGGCCAACCCGCTGGCGCAGATGCATCGGGAGATGAATTTCGAGCACTGCAACAACGTGTCCCAAAGCAATCCGTTCGTGGCTGACTCCCTGCGCCTGACCGATTGCTCGCTGATCAGCGACGGCGCCGCCGCCATCATCCTTGCCTCGCCCAAACGTGCGCGGGCGTTTCGTCGCGAGGTGCAAATCCGCGCGATGACCCAGGTCAACGACACCTTGCCCATCGCCCAGCGCGACATCCTGGCCTTTGAAGGCCCGCAGCGGGCGATTCACTCGGCATTGCGTGGGGCAAATGTGACCCTGGCCGACCTGAGTTTCGCCGAGGTGCACGACTGCTTCACCATTGCCGAGCTGCTGATCTACGAAGC
Source organism: Pseudomonas sp. L13 (assembly GCF_009935965.1). Taxonomy (NCBI): domain Bacteria; kingdom Pseudomonadati; phylum Pseudomonadota; class Gammaproteobacteria; order Pseudomonadales; family Pseudomonadaceae; genus Pseudomonas; species Pseudomonas sp. L13. The sequence continues at coordinate 5,480 of NZ_QODJ01000092.1, read as the reverse complement.
CATGGGCCTGGCGCCCAAGGGCGAAGGCCATCGCGTGCTCGACAGCGGCGTGGTGCGCGCCGGCGGGCGCTTGCCGGTCAACCTTTCCGGCGGGCTCAAGGCCAAGGGGCATCCGGTGGGCGCTACCGGAGTGTCGATGCACGCCCTGGCGTTCCGGCAATTGACCGGCGAGCCGATTGGCCTGACGGTGCCCAACCCGGAGTTCGGGCTGGTGTTCAACATGGGCGGAATGGCGGTGGCCAACTACGCCTCGGTCCTGCAGGCACGCCGGAGCTGAGCCATGAACATTGCCAACTGGTTGCACGACACCCAGCGCCGGGCCCCGCAACGCCCGGCTTTGTTCGACGGCAGCGTGCAAGTGGCCGACTACGCCACCTTCGCCGCCCACGTGCGCCAACGCGCCGCGCAGTTGGTGGAACAGCATGGCCTGGTGCCGGGAGACGCGGTGGCGCTGCTGATGAAAAACAGCTGCGACTACCTGGAACTGCTCTACGCCATCTGGTGGATGGGCGGGGTGGCGGTGCCGATCAACGCCAAGCTGCACCCCAGCGAAGCGGCGTGGATTGCCGATAATGCCGAGGTGCGGTTGATCTTTACCGACGGCGGCCAAGTGTTTTCTTCGCGAGATTTGCCTGCGCGTTGCACGGAACTGGACGGCCACCCGCTGCCGCCCAGTCATGGTTGGCCGACCCTGGAACAGCCGGTGCCCCGCCAGGATCACGACCTCGCCTGGTTGTTCTACACCTCTGGCACCACCGGGCGCTCCAAGGGCGTGATGCTGTCCCACGGCAACCTGATTGCCATGTCGCTGTGCTACACCACGGATGTCGACGCGGTGAGTGCCGACGATGCGGCGCTGTATGCCGCGCCCATGTCCCACGGCGCCGGCCTGTACAACTTCATCCATGTGCGCTGCGGCGCCCGCCATGTGGTGCCGGCCTCCCATGGCTTCGATGCTGCCGAGCTGTTCGGGCTGGCCGAGCAGATGGGCGAAGTGTCGCTGTTTGCCGCGCCGACCATGGTCAAGCGCATGGTGGAACAGGCGCGGCGCCAGGATTATCACGGCGCCGGCATCAAGACCATCGTCTACGGCGGCGGCCCTATGTACCTGGCCGATTTGCGCGAAGCGGTCGACACCTTCGGCCCGCGCCTGGTGCAAATCTACGGCCAGGGCGAGAGCCCGATGACCATCAGCGTGTTGCCCCGCGCCTTGATCGCCGAGCGCCAGCGTCCCGACTGGGCCACCCTGGCCGCCTCGGTGGGCCACGCGCAAGCCTGTGTGGAGATCCGCATCCTCGATGCCGAGCGCCAGCCACTGCCCACCGGCCAGCGCGGCGAAATCGCGGTGCGTGGCGCCACGGTGATGCAAGGCTACTGGCGCAACCCGCAGGCCACGCGCCAGACGCTGGTGGAAGGTTGGCTGCTGACCGGTGACATCGGCTACCTCGACCCGGCCGGCTACCTGACCCTCACGGACCGCTCCAAGGACGTGATCATCAGCGGCGGCAGCAACGTGTACCCCCGTGAAGTCGAGGAAGTACTGGCCCAGCATCCCGAGGTGTTCGAAGTGTGCGTGGTGGGGGAGCCGGACGCGCAATGGGGTGAATCGGTGGTGGCCTTCGTGGTGACCCGCAGCGGCCAGCCCCTGGATGAAGGCGAACTCACCGCGTGGTTCCTGGCGCGCATGGCCTCGTTCAAAAAACCGAAAAAATATGTGTGGCGCAGCGACTTGCCCAAGAACAGCTACGGCAAGATTCTCAAGACCGACTTGCGGCATTGGCTGCAAACCGCGAGTATCGCCGCGCTTTAACATGGATCGATAATCAGACAAGGAGTCCCCACGATGGGCAATCCCGCACAAGACACCATCCGCAAGCGCCGCCGTGCGTTTCTCGGTGCCACCTCCGGCCACTTGATCGAGTGGTACGACTACGGCGTGTATGGCTTTCTCGCGGTCTATATCGGCCAGGCGTTCTTCGTCTCCGATGACCCCACCACCAGCCTGTTGGCCAGTTTTGCCGCGTTTGCGCTGAGCTTTTTTATCCGCCCCTTGGGTGGGCTGTTCTTCGGCCCGCTGGCGGACAAGATCGGCCGGCGCAAAACCCTGATCATGGCGCTGGTGATGATGACCGGCTCCACGGTGATGCTGGGCCTGTTGCCGACCTACGCCAGCCTGGGCATCGCCGCACCGATCCTGCTGATCCTGGTGCGCTGCGTGCAGGGCTTCTCGGCGGGCGGCGAAATCGGCACCGTCACCAGCTTCATCTCCGAATACGCCGGCCCCGGTCGTCGCGGTTTTGCCACCTGCTGGCTGATGGTCACCGCCGTGCTCGGCCTGCTGCTCGGTGGCGCTGTGGCCAACGGCATGACCTGGGTGCTGGGCGCCGAGGTCATGCAGGAATGGGCCTGGCGCATACCGTTCCTGATCGCCGCGCCCCTGGGCTTTATCTCCATGTACATCCGCCTCAAGCTCGAAGACAGCCCTGAGTTCCTCGCCCTGCAACGCGCCGGGCAAACCTCCCGCGCGCCGCTGCGCGAGGTCTGGCAGTGGAAGCGTGCGATTGCCCTGGTGTTCTTTATCATCACCTTGCACAGCTCGATCTTCTACCTGGTGCTGACCTTCGCCTCGACCTACATGGCCAAGATCCTCAAGTTCGACAGCGGCACCACCTTGCTCTACGTGTTCGTCGCCAGCTTCTCGGCAGCCTTCGTGATGCCGTTTGGCGGGGCCTTTACCGATAAATACGGGCGCAAGCCGTTCCTGATGGTGATCGGTACACTGGCGACCCTGGCGATGTTCTGGCTGTTCAAATCAGCCCCGACCGCCACCCCGGCGACCTTCTTCGCACCGTTGATGGCGGTGGCGATTTTGTTCGGGCTGTATGCGTCGTCGACCTATGCGCTGATGAGTGAACTGCTGCCCACGCGCATTCGTTCCACCGGGATTGCGGTGGCCTATAACGTGCCAGTGGCGGTATTTGGCGGCAGTGCGCCGTTGATTTCCACCTGGCTGATCAAGGTGACAGGCGACATTACCTCGCCGTGGTATTTCTACGTGGCGACCGGGGTGGTGTCGTTGCTGGCGTTGGTGGTGCTGCGCAAGGAAGATTTTGTCGCCAGCGCTCACTCCACGGCCGTGCCCGCCAGCGCCGCGTTGGCCTGATTCACGAACACCCTGTGGAACGGAACTTGCCCTAACTCCCTGTAGGAGCGAGCTTGCTCGCGAAAAACGCAAAGGCGCCGCGTTTATTCAGGCAGCACGCGTTATCGTTGACGTTTTTCGCGAGCAAGCTCGCTCCAGAGAGTCGCCATGCCGGCCACCCGCTTGACCCTGATCTGCCATGCCCTTACGCCCCTGCAAAAGCAGGGGCGTTTTCCGGATGACGAGTCCGTCACGATGGACTGGCAGGGCGCGGCCCTGTCCCTGGCCGGCCGCTACACACAACAGGCACGGCTAGTGTGCGGCCCTGAAGTGAGAGCCCGTCAAACCGCGGGCTTGTTCGGCGATAACGCCCAGGTCGACCCCGCCTTACGCGACCTTGATGTCGGCGCATGGAAAGGCCAGCGTATCGGCCAACTCGACAGCGAAACCTTGAACACCTGGGCCACTGACAGCGCCAGCGCAGCCCACGGCGGAGAGTCGGTGGATCAATTGTGCAGGCGGGTCGGCCAATGGCTCAAATCTTTCGAAACCAACCTCGGCCATGTCATCGCCGTGACTCACCCGTTCGTCATCCGCGCAGCGATGCTGTCCGCCATGCAGTTGCCAATCTCGATGTTCTACCGGATCGACGTCGAGCCATTGTCTGCTACCGAGCTACGCTTCAACGGCGTGTGGCGCTTGCGCCTGGAAACTTGGGCCTGATTCCCGGAACATGGCAAAATCGACGCCCCGCACTGAGAGCACCCCATGAAACGCATCCTGATCATCGGCATTGGCGCCGGCAACCCTGACTACATCACGATGCAGGCCGTGAAGGCGCTGAACCGTACCGACGTGTTCTTCCTGATGGACAAGGGCCAGAGCAAGGACAAGCTGATCGACCTGCGCCGGGAAATCTGCGACACCTACATCACCGAGCCCGGCTACCGTTTTGTCGAGGCCGACTGCCCGGAGCGGGTGCGCGGTGAAATCGACTACACCACTGCCGTGCAAGACCTCAACCGTGGTAAGCAGCAGACCTTCGAACGCATGATCAACGAAGAAATGGCTGACGGCGAAGTGGGGGCGTTTTTGGCCTGGGGCGACCCGGCGCTGTACGACAGCACCATCCGCATTTTGCAGGCGATCCTGGCCAGTGGCCGTTGTGTCTTCGAGTTTGAAGTGATTCCCGGCATCACCAGCGTGCAGGCCCTGGCCGCGCAACATAAGGTGCCGCTCAACCGCATCGGCAAGTCCATCGAAATCACCACCGGGCGCCGCCTGGCGGCGGGGCAGGCGAGTGATGCCGATACCCTGGTGGTCATGCTCGACGCCGAAGATTCCTACCGCAGCGTGGCGGATCAGGACCTGGATATTTACTGGGGCGCTTACCTTGGCACGCCGGATGAGATCCTGATCAGCGGTAAAGTGGCACAGGTGGCAGACGAGATCGAACGGGTACGCAAGGCGGCGCGCCTGGAAAACGGCTGGATCATGGACACCTATTTGTTGCGCAAACCCTGAGGTAAACCCGATGCTCAAACAGCTTGCCTTCGCCTTGGCCCTGGTGGCCGGCGCCGCTCATGCCGATAGCGGCTTGCACACCGACTTGCCGTTGTCCTACCTGGAACAGACCCAGGGCGATGCGCGCAACCAGCCGCTGGTGATCTTCCTGCATGGTTTTGGCAGCAACGAGGAAGATTTGTTTGGCATCAAGGACGCCTTGCCATCCACCTGGACCTACCTGTCGGTGCGTGCGCCACTGCCGGTAGAACCGCAGGGTTATCGCTGGTTTACCAAGACCGATGAGCCTGAGTACAACGGCGAGACCGACGAGCTGTTCAGCAGCGCCCGGCTGATCAAGGACTTTGTGCTCAAGGCCACCGCCAAGTACCACACCCAAAGTGATCGGGTGTTCCTGGTGGGGTTCAGCCAGGGCGCGATCATGTCTTACGAGGTGGCCTTGCGTGAGCCCGAATTGGTACGCGGTATCGCTGCGCTCAGTGGCAGCGTGCTACCGGTGCTCAGGTCTGCGCTGAAACCTGATGCGTCGATGGGCAAGCTGGCGATCTTTATTGGTCATGGCACTTTGGATCAGGCGCTGCCCTTTAGCTCGGCCACGCAGTCGAACAAGGTGCTGGCGGGGTTGGGGCTCACGCCGGAGTTTCATCAATACCCGGGGATGAATCACACCATCAGCGAAGCGGAAATCCAGGACTTAAAAGCCTGGCTTGAGAAAAGCCTGAAGTGAAAATGCGGTTAAAAATGTGGGAGGCCCCACTAAGTCTCCGACATAGCGCTGTCGCGCATCAAACTGGTTCATCGTAAGGTTTAAGAA
>NZ_QODJ01000091.1:0-16757 GCF_009935965.1 Pseudomonas sp. L13 | reverse complement strand
CGCGTTCTTAAACCTTACGATGAACCAGTTTGATGCGCGACAGCGCTATGTCGGAGACTTAGTGGGGCCTCCCACATGGAGTCGGCGCTGCGGCCAATTCTGTAGGAGCGAGCTTGCTCGCGAAAAACGTCAACGATAACCCGTGTTTGCTGAATGAACGCGGCGCCAGTGAGTTTTTCGCGAGCAAGCTCGCTCCTACAAAAGGCAAGCCAGCCCCCCCACAGGTTGACCGCGTTTAGCGGGCTGCCAACGGTGGCGTACGCGGCGGGATCATGCGTTTGCTGCCGGTGGCTTCGAACGCCGAGGCGAAGCGCAACAGCGCCGAATCGTCATAGGCGCGTCCGGCGAAGGTCAGCCCCACTGGCATGCCGATGTCTGCCATCACGCCCATTGGCACGGTGACGGTGGGCACGCCCAGGTGGCGGATGGCGAGGTTGCCGTTGGCGACCCATACGCCGTTGCTCCAGGCGATTTCGGCAGACGCTTCGTTCACATCGGCATCCGCCGGGCCTACATCGGCCACGGTGGGGAACAGCACAGCGTCGAGCCCGAGGGTGTCCATCCAGTCCTCCAGGTCCAGGCGCCGGGTTTGTTCCAGGCCGCGCAGGCCATCGGGTACGGTGCTGATCTGGTCCCATGGGGTGATGCCGCGTTGGGCCATGCGCACGTATTCGTCCATGCCGGCGGCCAGGTCGTCTTCACGGTTGGGTAGGGTGCCGGGGTCGTGGGGGAATATCTTCGGCCCGTCCACATCGGCCAGGCGGTTCAGGTGCGGGTCGCCGTTGGCGCGCAGGAAGTCATCGAAGGCCCAGGCCGACAGTTCCCACAGTTCGTCGTGGAGGAATTCCTTGGAAACCAGGCCACGGGTAAACACCGTCGGTGCGCCGGGGCGGTCGCCTTCGCAGTTGGACACCAGCGGGAAATCCACTTCGATCACTTCGGCACCGGCGGCTTCCAGTGCCTGGCGTGCGGCTTGCCACAGTTCGATCACCGTGGCGCGGGTGTGGATCTTTTGCCCGGTCGGGCCGCCGATACCGGGTTTTTCGCTCGTGCCAGCCTCCGGGTCGGCGTTGATGTACATGCGCGGTACGCCAAAGCGCTTGCCGGCCAGGCTTTCGCTGCTGACTGCCAGGGCCGCGTAGGACGCGGGGCGCACCGAGGTGACGCTGGGGATCGGCACCCAGGGTTGCAGGCGCCACAGGTCGCCACGGGTGTCCGGGTCTTCGGCCACCACGACGTCGAGCACTTCCAGCAGGTCGGCCATGGTGCGCGCATAGGGCACCACCACGTCCATGGTCGGGGTCAGCGGCCAGTTGCCGCGCACCGAAATCACCCCACGCGAAGGCGTGTAGGCACACAGGCCGTTGTTGGAGGCCGGGCCGCGACCGCTGGACCAGGTTTCTTCAGCCAGCCCGAACGCGGCAAAGCTGGCGGCGGTGGCGGTGCCCGCACCGTTGGAGGAGCCCGACGCAAACGGCGCGGTGAGGTAGTCGGCGTTGTAGGGGCTTTCGGCGCGGCCATACACGCCACGCTGCATACCGCCATTGGCCATCGGCGGCATGTTGGTCTTGCCCAGGCAGATAGCGCCACCGGCACGCAGACGCTCAATGGTGAAGGCATCGCGCTGGGCCACCAGCTTGGCAAACGCCGGGCTGCCGGATGCAGCCGTCAGCCCCTTGACCAGGTAACTGTCCTTGGCGGTATAGGGAATACCATCCAGCGGCCCCAGGGTTTGCCCCTTGGCGCGGCGCGCATCGGACGCCTGGGCTTCTTTGATCGCATCGGGGTTGCGTACCACCACGGCGTTCAGCGCAGTGGCCGTTTGCGGGCCATCGTAGGCGTCGATTCGCGCCAGGTACGCCTGGACCAGTTCAACCGCCGTGGTCTGGCCGGCTTCAAGCGCAGCGCGCAATTGGGCAATGGAGACTTCAGTAACTTGCATCACGTTTTTTTCGCCGCCTTCAAGTGGGGGTATGGCGGCAGTCTACGTACAGATATTTCACAAAACCAGCGCGGCATACTCGCGTAGGCGGCGCGCAGGAGATCTTGAGAACAACGTCAGCAGGATTGCGAGCGGCAGCCTCTTATCGCTAAGGTGGCCGCGCTGATTAACGTTGCACTTCAAGGAAGAGACCATGCAGAAACCTTATATCGCCCTGGCGGCCTTGCTGGGATTTACTGTCTATACCGTGGCGACCATGCTCACCGCCGAGCAATCACTGTTAGCGTTTGGATGGGAACTGATGTCCAGGCCCGATACGGCGCAGGTGGTGATTGACCTGTATCTGATGGCGGTGCTGGCGTGTGTGTGGATGTACCGGGATGCGCGTGGGAGAGGGCGGTCGATGGTCTCAGTGTTGCCGTATTTTCTACTGACGGCAGTGTTTGTGTCGGTAGGGCCTTTGCTCTATATCGTGGTTAATGGATTTTCCCGTCGAACGCTTAACTAAGCCTGTATGGCAAGGGCGTAAGCACCCTTGCCATTGGGAGTGCGCGGCCTTCAGGGATTAAGGAACGCTTGGTAGTTGTCCTTGGTGATCTGCTGATAAGGAATCGTCAATTCCGCCGTGTACGGCTGCTGCTTGACCATCTTCACCGCCAGGTCGATGGAACCCACTGCCTGGCCCTTGTTGTCCTGGTACACCGTGACTAGCAACTGGCCTTTTTTCACCGCATCCAATCCAGCTGCGCCGCCGTCGCTGCCGGCCACCAGGATGTCCTTGCCCGGCTGCATGCCTGCCTGGCTGATAGCCATGGCCGCGCCGATCGCCATCTCATCGGCATTCGCGGCCACGGCATCGATTTTACGCCCGGATACGATCCAGTTGTTCATCAGGTCAATCGCCTTGCCGCGCTGCCATTCGGCGCTTTGCTCCTCGACGATCTTGATGTCGGGGTAGTCCTTCAGCACGCTCTTCACCCCCAGCGTGCGGTTATGGGTGGCGTTGTTGGACAGCAGCCCGAGCATGATCGCCAGGTTGCCCTTGCCGCCCATTTTCTCGGCCAGGTAGCGCATCTGGATTTCGCCGGCCTTGATCTCGTCCGAACCGACATAGCCCACGCCCGCTGGTACCTCCTTGAACTCCGGGCGGCGGTTGACGTACACCAGCGGGATCTTGGCTTGCTGGGCATTGAGCGTCATCTTCTGGGTGGCAGCCGTATCCACCGCGTTGACAATGATTGCGTCCATGCCCTGGGCGGTGAAGTTTTGCACCTGATTGAGTTGTCGCACCACATCGCCCTGGGCGTCTTCAAACTGCAGGGTGACATCGGGCAGTTCCCTGGCGTGGGCGGCCATGTAGTCGCGCATTTGTGCGAGGAATACGTCGTCCACTTGGGCGATGCTCACGCCGATGCGAATTTCGGCCAGCGCCCAAGGGCTGAACGCAAGGACTAACAGTGTCGCAAGGAGTTGCTTCTTCATGGTTGTGCTCCATTGTTTTTGTTGTTGTCAAAGCAGGGCGGTTCACGCTTGGCGTTTGGCCCGCAGTTGCGCCACGGCGGCGGCGAAGTCCGAGCACGGCCAGCGTTCGTCGAGGGCTTGCAGCATTAGCTGTTGCCCGGTTTGCGGGGCCAGGCCCTGCAAGGGTGGGTCGGTGTCAAGATTAGTGGGGAAGGAATACCCGTCTGCGGTACAGGCGACCACGGCGTGGGCATCCAGGTTGGGGTTGGCGAGCAGCACCGGGTACACCGCCAGCATCATGCGGTCGCGGTCGATGGCTTCCATCGGCTTGCCGAACGCCGAGGAGATTTGCAGCAGGTTGGCCATGCGCTGGCGGTCGGCCGTGCGGTTGGTGCCGGCGGCATGGAACAGCGCCGGGTTGAAGAACAGCAAGTCGCCCTTGTTCAGTGGCAATTGCACCGCGTGTTGCTGGAAGTAGTCGATAAACTCCGTGCGACGCCACGCCAGGTACCCCAAGGCGTACTGCTGGGAAAACGGCAGCAACTGGGTAGGGCCGGTTTCCAGCGGCATATCCGAATGTGCGATAGCACCCTGCAACGTCAAATGTTGGGACAGCGCATGCAGCGGCAGCGGAAACCGTTCGACCACATCGTTGGTCTGGAAACCCAGGTGATAATCACGGTGCGGCTGCTGCGCCTGGCCTCCTGGATGCACCACATTGACTTGCGCCGTGACTTGAAAGCCCGGCCCCAACCAGGCTTCGGCAATCAGCCCCAGTAGCGGGTTGGCGTAGTACTCGGCAAAGGATTCGGGAGACTGTAAGGCCGCCTTCTGCAACGCGTTCCAGATCCTGCCATTGCTGCCGGCCTTGGCAAAGTGATCGGCGGCCACGCCTTGGGCGGCTTCATGGGCAAAGATCGCGTCGAAGACCTGGCTGTGGCGGTCCACCACTTCCAGGTCTTCATAGGCTTGGCGCACCACCATTACGCCGGGGCCGTCACGGAACAGGTGATGCAGTTCGTTCATGACGGCCAGGCGGTCGCTGTTGCGCAAGGTGTGGGCCTGATAGATCGGCACATTGCCTTGTACCTCAAGGCTCAGCGGGTAGTCGCTGGCGTTGGTGCGCTGCGCACAGATCCGGCTGAAGTCGGCCAGGCGCACCGCGTCGCCGCTCACGAAAGCCGACATCACACACCTCCTGGCAGGCTCAGGGCCTGGTGAGGTTGCGGGGTGCTGCTGTCGGTGCAGCCGACCACACCTTGTTCCAGGTCGATCACTGCGCCGCTCATCATCCCCGACTCGGCAGACAGCAAAAATGCCACGCTGCGCGCGACCTCTTCGGGCTTGAGCAGGCGCCCAAACGGTTGCGCGCGTTCGGCTTCGGCCAGCCAGCCGTCCTGGGCACCGTGGTACTGGCGCTGGATCTGATCCTCGTGGGGCGTGTCCATCCAGCCGATGTTCAAGCCATTCACGCGGATGCGGTTGCGCAAGGCACTGAACGCGACGTTCTTGGTCAGGATCGCCAGCGCGCCCTTGGACGCCGCATAGGCACTCAAGAACGACTGCCCACCATGGCCGGTCACGCTCTGGATATTGACTACTGCCCCCTCCACACCGTTGCTGATCATCAGCCTCAGTGCTTCCTGCATGAGGAAAAACGGCGCCCGCACATTCACCGCAAACAAGCGCTCGAACAGCTCCGGCGAGGTGTCGAGAATGGTGCCACGGTCAGACATGCCGGCGCAGTTCACCAAGCCGTGCAAGGTGCCGAAATGGACGCGCGCTGCCTCGATGATTGCGCGGCAGTCCTCGACCCTTTCCAGGTCGGCCTCGACAAAAAATGCCTGGCAGTCCAACTGGGCCAGCTGGCGCACCTGTTCTTCGCCCTCGGTACGGCGACGCCCGCAAATAATCAGGCCGGCCGCACCACGGCGAGCCAGGGTATGGGCCACCGCCGCGCCGAGGCCCTGGGTGCTGCCGGTAACGACAAAGTATTGGCCGCTGAACGAGGTCGCAAGATCGGTGTGGGGCATTGGGGTTCTCCTGGAATTTTTGTTGTTTTGCTGGCCCGGCTCGACGCCGGGCAAAACTGAGACTAGCATTGCAAAACCTCAGTAGCGCCCAAAAAAGACCTCAAAAACACCTCAGGTGAAACCCATGCTCGAACGTGCAAAACACTTTTCCATCAAGCAACTCGCCACCCAGGCTGGCGTCAGCAAGGCCACGGTGGACCGCGTGCTGCACCAGCGCGGCAGTGTGCATGCCCAAACCCGGCGGCGTATCGAGCAGGCATTGGAGGAGTTGGAATCCCAGGAAAAAAATGGCTTGGCCGTGGGGCGCACCTTTCATGTGGACGTGATCATGCACACGCCCCAGCGTTTCAGCGCGGCGGTGCAGGCGGCGATCATTGGTCAACTGGCCAGCCTGGCACCGTTTCGCATCGCGCCACGTTTTCACCTGTTCGAGGAGATCGAGCCCCAGGCCATGCACGACCAACTGCTGCGCTGCCTCGACACGGGCAGCCAGGGCGTGGTGCTCAAGGCCGCGGATGAGCCGGCGGTGAACCTGGCCGTCAAGCAGCTGATTGCGGCCGGCATTCCGGTGGTGACCTTGGTCACCGACCTGCCCCAAAGCGAGCGCATCGGCTATGTGGGCATGGACAATCGCACGGCCGGCCAGACCGCTGCCTACCTGATGTCGCGCTGGCTGCCGACCGATCCCCAGGACGTGGCGGTGGTGATTGGCAGCGAATTGTTCCGCGGCGAAGAAGAGCGCGAGATGGGTTTTCGTGCCTGGCTGCGTGGCCGCGCCGAGCACCTGCGGGTACTGGATATCAGCGGCGGCTACGGCGTGTATGAGCGCACCTTTGAACGAGTGACCCAAGCCTTGCACCAGCATCCCGGGCTGAAGGCGGTGTACAGCGTCGGCGGTGGCAACCGCGCAATTGTCGACGCGTTTGCCGCCCAGGACCGTCCATTGGAGGTCTTCATCGGCCACGACCTTGACGAAGAAAACCGCCAACTGCTGAGGGAAGAAAAAGTCGCGGCGATCATCGATCACAACCTGCAGATCGATGCCCGCCACGTATTCCTGCACATCCTGCACTACCACCGGCTATGGAAGGCCGGGCCGATTGCGCCGTCACAGGTGCAGATCGTCACGCCGTTCAACCTGCCGGACTGAAGCGCTGAAACACCACCTCCCATAACAACCCAGGAGTTCGACCATGCTACGTATCGCCGTTCTAGGTGCCGGGCGCATCGCCAGGATCCACGCCGCCAACGTTGCCGCCCATCCCAATGCCACGCTGGCGCTGGTGGCCGATCCCTGGCGCGCAGGTGTCGATGCCTTGAGCACCCAGTTGGGGTGTGAAGCCGCGTATGACTGCGCCGCCGTGCTGAGCCGCGAGGACATCGACGCGGTGGTGATCGGCACGCCCACTGACACCCACATCGACCTGTTGCTGGCTGCGGTGGCCCAGGGCAAGGCGGTGCTCTGCGAAAAACCCATCGACCTGGACATCGCCAAGGCGCGCAGCGCGGCGCAAACCGTGGAGCGCCAGGGCGGCAAGGTCATGCTCGGCTTCAACCGGCGTTTCGACCCGGACATGCTGCGCCTGCGCCAGGCACTGGATGCTGGCCAGATCGGCGCTGTGCGCCAAGTGATCATCACCAGTCGCGACCCTGGCCTGGCACCGCGTGACTACCTGGAACACTCTGGCGGGATCTTGCGCGACATGACCATCCATGACTTTGACACCGCTCGCCATTTGCTCGGCGAGGAACCGGTAGAAGTCAGCGCCTTCGCCAGCCGCCTGGTGGACCCGACCCTGGAACAGATCGACGACTACGACAGCGTCATGGTTTTGCTACGCACCGCTTCGGGCAAACAATGCCATATCAACTGCTGTCGCCAGGCGGTGTATGGCTACGACCAGCGCGTAGAGGTTTCCGGCGCCAGCGGCGTGTTGCTGACCGACAATCACCGGCCCAGCACCGTGCGCCATTGGAGCGCTGAGCACACCGAAGCGCTGGAGCCGTTGCAGCATTTTTTCCTTGAACGTTACGCGGATGCGTATCGCAATGAGCTGACGCAGTTCATCGATGCGCTGAATGAGGAGCGCGAGTTGCCCACCAGTATGCGCGATGGTTTGTATGCGTTGCATCTGGCTGATTGTGCGCTGGAGTCGGTGAAGACCGGGCGCAGTGTGAGGGTCAGTTATGACCTATAGGAGCGAGGGGGACGCCTAGTTCTTGCTTGCGAAAAACGTCAACGATAACGCGTGCTTCCTGGATAAACGCGGCGCTTGTGAGTTTTTCGCGAGCAAGCTCGCTCCTACAGAAAGGTGATGACGGCTTACGATCAAACGCCTTTGGTCGACGGCAACAGTACCGTCAAGATGCCCACCAACGGTAGGAACGAGCACAACTTGTACACGTACTCGATGCCGTGATGATCAGCGAGCATCCCGAGCAGCGCCGCGCCAATCCCACTGAAGCCGAACATCAGGCCGAAGAATATCCCGGCGATCATGCCCACATTGCCCGGCACCAATTCCTGGGCAAACACCACGATGGCCGAGAACGCCGAGGCGATGATAAAGCCGATGACCACGCTGAGTACGGCGGTCCAGAACAGGTCGACGTAGGGCAGGGCCAGGGTGAACGGTGCGGCGCCGAGGATGGAGAACCAGATAACCTTTTTGCGGCCGATCTTGTCGCCGATCGGGCCACCGGCGAAGGTGCCCACGGCCACTGCGCCGAGGAACAGGAACAGGTACATCTGCGAGCTGGCCACCGACAGCTGGAATTTCTCGATCAGGTAGAACGTGAAGTAGCTGGTCAGGCTGGTCATGTACCAGTATTTGGAGAAGACCAGCACGGCCAATACCGCCAGGGCGAAGGTCACGCGGCCTTTGGACAAACCGTGGGTTGCCTGGCTGCCTTGCTTGAGCTTGAACAGGTTGAGATGGTGGCGGTACCAGCGGCTCAAACCGTACAGCACCAGGATGGCGAACACCGCGAACAGGCCGAACCAGGCAATGTGGCTTTGGCCGTAGGGAATGATGATCGCCGCCGCCAGCAATGGGCCGAAGGCGCTGCCGGTGTTGCCGCCGACCTGGAAGGTCGATTGCGCCAGGCCGTAGCGCCCACCGGAAGCCAGACGTGCGACGCGGGAGGTTTCCGGGTGGAAGGTCGACGAGCCCACACCTACCAACGCCGCCGCGAGCAATATCGCCGGGAAGTTGCCGACAAAGGCCAGCATCAAGATGCCGACCAAAGTGCACACCATTCCTGCCGGCAATAGCCAGGGTTTGGGGTGGCGGTCGGTGTGGTAGCCGATCCACGGTTGCAACAGCGAGGCGGTCAACTGGAAGGTCAGGGTGATCAGGCCGACTTGGGTAAAGCTCAGGCCGTAGTTGGCCTTGAGCATCGGGTAGATCGACGGCAGCACCGCCTGGATCAAGTCATTGATCAGGTGCGCCAGGGCACAGGCGCCCAGGACGCGCATGACTAAGGGGCTTACTTGCGGGCTGGTCGAAGGTGCGGCGGGTGACGCTGTGAGTGTGGACATGCGGGCATTCCGTACAAGGCAGCTAACAGGCGTGGAGGCGGGCGGCGGTGATGTGAACCGCCACTCCATCTGGACTCGGCGTTTATGCTAGATTCGGCGCCAATGCCTGTCTCGCGCAATTCGGGCAGAAACCATCGCAAAAAGGGCGAAATGATCAAATCACTGGATAAATTTCTGCGAGAAATCGATGAGGGCGACTGGGCCGTCATCAGCTCGGCCACCGATTACCCCGAAAACTGGGTGATCCCCGAACACAGCCACAACAAGCACCAACTGTTGTACGCCATCGGTGGTGTGATGGTGGTGTATTCGGCCCTGAGGCAATGGACGGTGCCGCCCAATCGTGGCTTCTGGATGCCCTGCGGTCAAGTTCACTCGCTGCGCTGCGTGGGTACGCTGAAGATGCGCAGCGTGTTCGTGCGCCCCGACAGCTTCCCCAACCTGCCGGCCGAGCCCAAGACCGTGACGGTCTCGCCGCTGCTGAGTGAACTGATCAAGGCCTCGGTGAGCTTGAAACCGCCTTACGCCGAGGATTCACGCGACGCCCGGATCATGCACCTGATTCTTGATGAACTGGCCATCCTGCCGGCCTTGCCGCTGTCGCTGCCCCAGCCTGCCGACCCGCGCCTGAGCCCGATTTGCCTGGCGTTACAGGACGAGCCGAGTGATGCCTCCACCGTCGCCGACTGGAGTGCGCGGTTGGGGTTGGACCAAACCACCATCCAGCGCCTGTTCCGCAAGGAAACCGGTATGACCTTCGGCCAGTGGCGCCAGCAAGCGCGGCTATTGCTGGCGCTGGAACGCATTGCGGTGGGGCAGAAGATCATCGATGTGGCGTTTGAATTGGGCTATGAAAGCCCCAGCGCTTTTACCAGCATGTTCAAGAAACAGTTTGGCAAAACGCCGAGTCATTTTTTCAAGTAGCGCCGCTCGCCATGCGCGTATGAGCAGGGCGACGCGATGCCAGGTAAGCCAGCAGCGTGGCGACCACCAGCAAGGCGGCGCTCAGCTCGAAGGTGGCCTGATAGCCGCTCACGTCGAATGCCACACCACCGACGGTGGCGCCGGCGGCAATCGCCAGCTGGATGATGGCGACCATCAACCCCCCGCCGGCCTCGGCGTCGTCGGGCAAGGCGCGGGCCAGCCATGTCCACCAACCAACCGGTGCAGCAGTGGCCACGAGGCCCCAGCAGCCCAACAGCACAGTTGTGGCAATCGCTGAACCGCCGAACGCCACCAGCGCAAGGGCGATGCCGGCCATGATCAACGGGATGGCAATCAGCGTCGGGTACAGGTGGCGCTTGAGCAAATGCTCAATCAACACCGTACCCGCCAGACCCGCCAGGCCGAGCACCAGCAGCATCAACGACAGGGTGGACACCTCGACCCGGGTCACGCCTTCCAGGAACGGCCGCAAGTAAGTGAACAGCATGAACTGGCCCATGAAGAACAGGCTGACGGCGCACATGCCCAAGGCCACCTTGGGGTTTTTCAGCAGGCGCAGTGCATTGCCGGTGTTCGCCGTGCCGCTGTGCTTGAGCGCCGGCAGGCTCAGCCACAGCCAGGCCAGCGCAATCACGGCCACCGGCACCACGCAAAAGAAGGCGCCGCGCCAGCCAATCAGGCCGCCGAGAAAGCTGCCCAGCGGCGCCGCAATCACCGTCGCCAGGGCGTTGCCGCCGTTGACGATGGCCAAGGCCCGTGGCACTTGGGCGGGCTCGACCAAGCGCATTGCCGTGGCCGCCGACAGCGACCAGAAGCCGCCAATCGCCACGCCAATCAAAGCGCGACCGAGCATGAATACCGCGTAATTCGGTGCGAACGCCACCACGCTGCCCGAGACGATCATCAGCAGGGTCAAGGCCATCAGCAGGCGCTTGCGATCCATCCGCGCGGCAACCGCCGCGATCACCAGGCTGGTGAGCAGGGCAAACACCCCGGACACAGAAATACCCTGGCCGGCCTGGCCTTCAGTGATGTGCAAGTCAGCCGCCAGCGGGGTCAGCAGGCTGACCGGCATGAACTCGGAGGCGACCAAGGCAAACGCCGCCAGCGACATCGCCAGCACCGCGCCCCAGCTGTTTGTTGGGTTTTCATCGGGCATGCTATGAACCTTTACGACACAAATGGCGTGCGCATTTTCCCGAGGGCATCAGGTATTCCATAGCTCATTGCGCTGGATTACTTGCCTGATCCTCTGAGTCTTGTGGTTTATCGCAGACACCCCTGGCTGGCGCAGGTAAAGTTCGGTGATCAAAGAAACGAGCCTGCCATGACCCCTCAACCTCTGCCCTTGGCCTCACTGGTGCACTGCATCGCCTCGCGCACGCCGTCGTCCGGCGACTACGCCATGCCGATCTCCGGCCTGGGCTTTTATCGGCGTGAACAACCCGCTGCGCCGGTGGTGTGCATGGTGGAGCCGTGCATCGTGCTGGTGGCCCAGGGCGCGAAGCAGTTGTGGGTCGGCGGCGAGGGCTACCCCTACGACACGTCCCGGTTCCTGGTGACATCGCTGGATATTCCGGCCAATTCCGAGGTGCTGGCGGCCAGCCCCGAGCAGCCGTGCCTGGGGCTGACGTTCAAGCTGGACCTGCGCATGCTCGCCGAGCTGATCGCCCAGGGTGGCTTGCCGCCGGTGCGTGAGCGCGCAGTGATGAAGGGCGTTGGGATCGGCACGGTCACCGACGGCATGCTGGCCGCATTCGCGCGCCTGGTGGCGTTGCTGGATGAACCCGAAGCCATCCCGGTACTTGCGCCCTTGATCCAGCGGGAGATTCATTACCGGCTACTGAAAAGCGACCAGGCCGGGCGACTGCGCCAGATCTGCTCGGTGGACGGGCAGGGCTATCGGATTGCCAAGGCCATCGACTGGCTGAAGTTGAATTTCGACGCGGCCCTGCGTGTGGAAGAGCTGGCAGCGCGGGTGCAAATGAGCGCGGCGACCTTTCACCATCACTTCCGGCAACTGACCGCGATGAGCCCGCTGCAATACCAGAAATGGCTGCGTTTGAATGAAGCGCGTCGGTTGATGTTGAACGAGCACCAGGATGTGTCCAGTGCCGCGTTCAAAGTCGGGTATGAGAGCCCGTCGCAATTCAGCCGTGAGTACAGCCGGCTGTTTGGGGTACCGCCCAAGCGCGACATGGCGACCCTGCGGGGCAGGGCGGGTGTCAGTGATCCGCCGGGGTCAAATTAGCGTAGAAAATGCAGCCAATCAGCCGAGCGAACAGGCTCAGGGTTTCCGGCAGGTTCGGGTCGTCGAACAACATGGCCCGCGAGTCCAGCGCACATAGCGCGCCGAACAGGCGGCCATCGGGCAGGAAAATCGGCGCGCCCGCGTAGCTTTCGATGGCGTATTGCTTGACCACCGGGCGTGACGCGAAACGGCCGTTCTGGCTGATCTGGGGGATGAACAGGGTGTGGGGGTTGATGCAGAACTCACTGCACAGCGTGGTTTCAAGGTCGAGTACGTCGTCGACGTTGATGCCCATTTGCAGCGGGTCGTAGGCCGAACACACCACCCATTCCAGGTCGGTGAACTTGGCGATGCCGGCGAATCTCATCCCGGTCAGACGGGTGACCAGCTTGAGGATGTTGGTGGTTGCTTCAATTTCGGCAATGGCGGCGCGCTCGTCTGCGCTGAGTAACCTGTGTGCGGCGGTGACGCTTGAAACCATGCTGAACGCTCCAATGGCGTGGTCGCAGGTCGCGACCACGCACAGTCAGGTTATTAATTGATGCGCGGGTGTTGCTGTACCAGGTTTTCCCGCTTGGTTTGCAGCGCGGCAATCTCGGCGTCGATGTCTTCGATTTTCTGCTCGATATTGTCGTGATGCTCCTGCAGCAGCTCCTTGGCTTCTTCCATATCGGAAGCCGCCGGGGCCGCGCCACGCAGGGGCTTGTTGGCGGTTTCCTTCATGGTCAGGCCAGTGACTAGGCCAACCACTGCGAACACCATCAGGTAATAGGCGGGCATATACAGGTTGTTGGTGCTCTCTACCAGCCAGGCCACGGCGGTCGGCGTGACACCGGCGATCAATACCGAGACGTTGAAGGCGCTGGCCAGGGCGCTATAGCGCAGGTGGGTGGGGAACATTGCCGGCAAGGTCGACGCCATCACACCGATAAAGAAGTTCAGCACCACCGCCAGAATCAACAGGCCGCCGAAAATCAGGCCGGTCTTGCCGCTGGTGATCAGCATGAAGGCCGGGATCGACAGGAACAGCAGGCCAATGCTGCCGGCGATGATGAACGGCTTGCGGCCGATCTTGTCGCTGACAAAACCAATGAACGGCTGCACGAACAACATGCCGACCATGATCGCGATGATGATCAGCACGCCGCTGTTTTCGGCGTAGTGCAGGTTGTGGGACAGGTAGCTGGGCATGTAGGTGAGCAGCATGTAGTACGTCACGTTGGTGGCCGCGACGATACCGATGCAGGTCAGCAGGCTGCGCCAGTGCTTGGTGGCGATTTCCTTGAACGAGACTTTAGGGCCGTGGCTCAGGCCTTCGCGGTCACCCTGTTCGAGTTTGTCGACATGCTGTTGAAACGCCGGGGTCTCTTCCAGCGCGTGGCGCAGGTACAGGCCGATGATGCCCAGGGGCAGGGCGAGGAAGAACGGCAGGCGCCAGCCCCAGGCCTCGAATTCTGCTTCACCGAGCACCGTGGAGATCAACACCACCACACCCGCGCCCAAGACGAAGCCGGCGATGGAGCCGAAGTCCAGCCAACTGCCAAGGAAGCCGCGCTTGCGGTCCGGGGCGTATTCAGCCACGAAAATCGACGCGCCGGTGTACTCACCGCCCACCGAGAAACCCTGGGCCATTTTGCACAGCAGCAACAGGATCGGCGCCCAGATGCCAATGGAGGCATAGCCGGGGATCAAGCCAATGGCAAAGGTGCTCAGGGACATGATCACGATGGTGGCGGCCAGGACTTTTTGCCGCCCGTACTTATCGCCCAGTGCGCCGAAGAACAGGCCGCCCAACGGGCGAATCAGGAAGGGGACGGAAAAGGTGGCCAGTGCTGCGATCATCTGCACGCTGGGGGAAGCGTCAGGGAAGAACACCTTGCCCAGCACATAGGCGACAAAGCCATAGACGCCAAAGTCGAACCATTCCATGGCATTGCCAAGTGCGGCAGCGGTGATCGCCTTGCGCATCTTGTTGTCGTCGACAATGGTGATGTCTTTCAATCCGATGGGTTTGACGCGTTTTTTACGTAGTTTCATGCGGGCCACTCAAAAGCTGAACAGGGGAGGTGCCATCGCTACGATGGCACCGCTCTGTCAGTTCAGATACAAGTGGACACGAAATAATTCACCGCTTTGTGTATTTTTTCTCCCGGGGGTAAAAATGCCTGGTTCTGGAGGCCGAAGCATGGCTATTGGCAAAACAGATCAAATGTGTGGCTTGCCTGCGAAAGCGGTGGTTCAGTTAAATATTTAGTGACTGGCACTCCGCTTTCGCGGGCAAGCCCGCTCCCACAGGGGGGCATTGTCAGTCAGGCAAAACAGGGAAGTCATCTAAATGCCAAACAGCCATTCACGCCTCACCTACCGCCAACCACGGGCCGCAGATGTTCAGCGATTGTTCGCGATCTTTGGCGATCCACAAACCAACCTGTTCAATCCTGCCGGCCCGCTGCCCAACCTGGATGCGGCACAACGCCTATTGGATCACTGGCTGGAGCAGTGGGCCACCCACGGCTACGGCTGGTGGGCAATTGCCCGAAAAGAGGCCCCCAAACACATCATCGGCTTTGGCGGCATTGCGCCACTTAATTATCTGACGCAGCGGCGCATCAACCTTGGCTATCGCCTGGCCGTCGAGGCGTGGGGGCAGGGGTATGCCACTGAGCTGGGGCGGGATGCCCTGGCGCTGGCGTTCGACACCCTGTCTTTACCGGAGGTCTTCGGCCTGGTGCGGCCCGATCATGCTGCGTCGATCCGCGTACTGGAGAAGCTCGGCATGCAACGCTTTGGTCTGCTGGATGATGTCCCCGGTCAAGCCCCCAGCCTGGTGCTCAGGGTTTGTCATCCTACAACTGCGCAGAGCTGACATTTTCATATTTCACGCAAATCCTGAGTAGGCGGCAATCTTTGCGATTGACACTGCGTGGGCGCCTCGCTATAAAACTCACGGTTGTACGACGACATATGACGTTACATATGTCCTACCTAACAAAAATAAAAAGTGATGCCATGAATCTGAACGAGCCCATCAGTGCCCTTCGTGTCGGCCAGGCGGTCGGCAGCTATCGCTGGACGATCTGCGCGATGTTGTTTTTCGCGACCACGGTCAATTACCTCGACCGCCAGGTGCTCAGCCTGTTGGCGCCGCAACTCTCGACGCAGTTTGGCTGGAGCAACACCGATTACGCCAACATCGCGGCGGTGTTCCAGTTTGTCTACGCCATTTCCATGCTGTTTGCCGGGCGCTTCGTCGACAAGATCGGCACCAAGGCCGCTTATGTAGTAGCGATTGGTATCTGGTCCACCGGCGCGATCATGCATGCGTTTTCGGTGCCGATGGGCGAGGGTATCGCAGCCGTCAGCGGCGCCATTGGCTTGGCGGTGATCCCGGTGTCGATCGCCGGCTTCATGGTTTCACGGGCGGTGTTGGCGATTGGCGAAGCGGGTAACTTCCCGATCGCGATCAAGGCCACTGCCGAATATTTCCCCAAGAAAGAACGCTCCCTGGCGACCGGCATCTTCAACTCCGGCGCCAACGTCGGCGCGATCCTGGCGCCCATCTGTGTGCCACTGATTGCTGGCATGTGGGGCTGGGAGGCGGCGTTTATGGTCATCGGCATGCTGGGTTTTGTGTGGGTAGGCGTGTGGGCCGCCGTGTACGAAAAACCGGAACAGCAAAAACGCCTGTCGCCTGAAGAACTGGCCTACATCCGCAGCGACCAGACCGTACAGCCGTTCACCCCGGCGCCGACGGGCACCGCAGGGAAGAAAGTCTCCTGGTTCAAACTGTTGACCTACCGCCAGACCTGGGCGTTTGCCTTTGGCAAGTTCATGACTGACGGCGTGTGGTGGTTTTTCCTGTTCTGGCTGCCCACCTACCTGTCTGCCCAATACGGCATGAAAGGCGCCGATATCGTGATGCCGCTGGCGGTGCTGTACAGCATGACCATGGTCGGCAGTATTGGCGGCGGCTGGTTCCCCAGCTACTTCATGGCACGCGGCGATGCCCCCTATGACGGGCGCATGAAAGCCATGCTGGTGATTGCGCTGTTCCCGCTGGTGGTGTTGCTGGCGCAGCCGCTGGGTTACCTCAGCTTCTGGGTGCCGGTGCTGCTGATCGGCGTGGGCGCTTCGGCACACCAGGCGTGGTCATGCAACATTTTCACCACGGTGTCCGACATGTTCCCGCAGAAAACCGTGGCCTCGGTGGTCGGCATTGGCGGCATGGCCGGTGGCCTGGGCGGCGTGCTCATGACCAAGGTCGGTGGCTGGGTGTTCGACTATTACAAATCCATCAACGACATCCATACCGGTTACATGATCATGTTCGCCATCTGCGCCCTGGCTTACCTGGTGGCCTGGAGCGTGATGAAAACGCTGGTGCCACGTCACAAGGAAATCACTGATCTGTAGCTTTAATGCGACGCCGCTTGCTCCCGATACAACTGTTTGGGCTGTAGCAGCAAAACGGTGACCACGATGCGAAGCGAGCCGCTCTTGATCTTGCTCTTGATCTGCTTGTGATCTTGATCTCAGGCGCCCCGTTAAACCACGCTGGCCGGAATTCGACAGGGATTTGGGGGG
>NZ_QODJ01000090.1:0-17356 GCF_009935965.1 Pseudomonas sp. L13 | reverse complement strand
GCGGCGTGATTTTTAAGAGCAAAAACAATGAGTTATTTTTTGTTTGATAAGAGCTGGCTTGCCTGCGATAGCATCACTGCGGTGTGACTGATGCACCTAAGTGCCTGCATCGCGGGCAAGCCCGGCTCCCACACAAGCCAGCTCCCACATTGACCGGGTTGAGCCTGCTGAGGTCAGGCGGCCACTGGCACGTGGCTGGTATGCCAGATCAATACCTTGCTCACCCGGTTGTCCTCGGTCTCGAGGATTTCCAGGCGATAACGGCCGACTTTCAGGCACACCGCGCAATCGGGAATGGTCTCCAGCGCCTCGGTGACCAGGCCGTTGAGGGTCTTGGGGCCGTCGCTGGGCAGGTGCCAACCCAGGCTTTTGTTCAGTTCGCGGATCGAGGCGGCGCCGTCGATGATGTAGCGACCATCGGGCTGGGCTTCGACATGCGGGTTATCCACCGCCTGATCGCTTTCGAATTCGCCGACGATCTCTTCCAGGATATCTTCCAGGGTGACGATGCCCAGCACTTCACCGTACTCGTCCACCACCATCCCCAGGCGCCGCTGCTGTTTGTGGAAGTTCAGCAGTTGCAGCTGCAACGGCGTGCTTTCCGGCACGAAGTAAGGCTCGTGGCAGGCGGCGAGCAGGGCCTCTTTGGTCAGGCTGGCGTCAGGCAGCAGGTGTTGGATCTGCCGGGTATTGAGCACGGCCTGCACCTGGTTGATGTCGCTGTGGAACACCGGCAAGCGGGTGCGTGGCGAGGTGCGCAACTGTTCGATGATGTCTTCTATCGGCTCATCGAGGTTGATGCCGTCCACTTCGCTGCGCGGCACCAGGATGTCATTGACCGTGATGTTGTCCAGGGCATGGATACCGGGTAGGCCGGGCGTACGGTCGGCGTCGGTGTCGGGTTCTGGATCGTCGTCATGGTCGGGCAGCGGCTCGTCGCTGTTTTTCACCACACCGGATTTGCGTGCAAACGGGCGCAATAACAGCAGGCTGATGCCATTGAGCAGCCACGCCAGCGGGTAGAGGATCTTCAGCGGCACGCCCAGCAATGTATTGCCAAAGCCCAGCACTGCTTGCGGGTGACGGGTGGCCAGGGTACGGGGCAAGTAGTCGGCCAGCACCAGCAGCGCTGCGCAGGAAATCAGCCAGCCCAGCCAGGGCCCGTTCTCTGCCCAGGCATAGATCGCCAGCAGGGTGCAAAGAATCACTACGGCGGCGCGGCACAGGCTGTTGCACAGGATCAGGCTATGGCGCGGGAAGCTCAGGCGCGCAGCCGCCTTGTCGCCCTGGCGTGTGCCTGGGCGCAGGGCCAGCAGGTGTTGTTGTGCAGCTTCTATGGCAGTAAACAGCGCCGCCCACAAAATCAGCAGGGCAATTACGGCGAGCATCGGCCCTAAGGGCAAGTTGTCCATGATCACTGCCCGTCAGATATGCAGGATGTATTCGCGAACCAGCTTGCTGCCGAAATAGGCCAGCATCAACAGGCAGAAACCGGCCAGGGTCCAGCGAATGGCCTTGTGCCCGCGCCAGCCGAGGCGGTTGCGCCCCCACAGCAGCACGCTGAACACCACCCACGCCAGGCACGCCAGCAAGGTTTTATGGACCAGGTGCTGGGCAAACAGGTTTTCGACGAACAGCCAACCGGAGATCAGCGACAGCGACAGCAGGGTCCAACCGGCCCACAGGAACCCGAACAGCAGGCTTTCCATGGTTTGCAGGGGCGGGAAGTTCTTGATCAGCCCCGACGGGTGCTTGTGCTTGAGCTGGTGATCCTGCAGCAGCAGGAGCAGGGCCTGGAACACCGCGATGGTGAACATGCCGTAGGCGAGGATCGACAACAGGATGTGGGCGAGGATGCCCGGCTCCTCGTCAATCACCTGTACGGTGCCGGTGGGGGTGAACTGCGCCAGCAGCACCGTCAGCATTCCCAGGGGGAACAGCAGCACCAGCAGGTTCTCCACCGGAATCCGGTAGCAGGCCAGCAGCGTCAGCGCGATGACGGCCGCGGCGATCAGGCTGGCGGCGCTGAAAAAGTCCAGGCCCAGGCCGACCGGGGTCATCAGGTGGGTGAACAGGCTGGCGGCATGGGCCAGCAGGGCCAGCACGCCAAGGCCGACGAGCAGACGTTTGTCCGCTTTGGCGCCTTGGGCCAGACGAGTGCCCTGATAGAGGGTCGCAGCGGCATACAAAATGGCGGCGGCGAGGCTGGGTAGCAAACTGGGTGACAAAGGGAGCATAAATCCTGGTAGGCAAGCCCGAAAGGCGTTGAGTTTGGCACACACCTGCGTTGCACGAAAGACTCCCAGGCCAGACAGCGGGTGTGCATGGGCGCAGTCTTCGCTATAATCCGCGACCTGCCCACGCCGCAGGCTCGGCGAACGCTGTTGTTAATAGCGATTTCCCCCAGCCTGGGCCGCCATTACCTCGGTCTACCTGCATTTCGATGAATAGGGCCTGAAAGGATCGCGCATGTTTGAAAACTTGACTGACCGTCTCTCGCAGACGCTGCGCCACGTTACCGGCAAGGCCAAGCTGACCGAGGACAATATTAAAGACACCCTGCGTGAAGTGCGCATGGCGTTGCTGGAAGCCGACGTGGCTTTGCCGGTGGTGAAGGACTTCGTCAACTCGGTCAAGGAGCGTGCGGTCGGCACCGAAGTGTCCCGCAGTCTGACCCCGGGCCAGGCCTTTGTGAAGATCGTCCAGGCCGAACTCGAAAGCCTGATGGGCGCGGCCAACGAAGACCTGAACCTCAGCGCCGTGCCGCCAGCCGTCGTGCTGATGGCGGGTTTGCAAGGTGCGGGTAAAACCACCACCGCCGGCAAACTGGCGCGCTTCCTTAAAGAGCGCAAGAAGAAATCCGTGATGGTGGTATCGGCCGACGTGTACCGTCCGGCGGCCATCAAGCAGTTGGAAATGCTCGCGGGCGAAGTGGGCGTGACCTTCTTCCCGTCCGACCTGAGCCAGAAGCCGGTCGACATCGCCAACGCCGCTATTAAAGAAGCCAAGCTCAAGTTCATCGACGTGGTTATCGTCGATACCGCCGGTCGCCTGCACATCGACGAAGAGATGATGGGCGAGATCAAGGCGCTGCATGCCGCGATCAACCCGGTCGAGACCCTGTTCGTGGTCGACGCCATGACCGGCCAGGATGCGGCCAACACCGCCAAGGCCTTTGGTGACGCGCTGCCGCTGACTGGCGTGATCCTTACCAAGGTCGACGGCGACGCCCGTGGCGGTGCCGCGCTGTCGGTACGTGCCATTACTGGCAAGCCGATCAAGTTCATTGGTATGGGCGAGAAGAGCGAAGCGCTAGAGCCGTTCCACCCTGAGCGTATCGCCTCGCGCATTCTCGGCATGGGTGACGTGCTCAGCCTGATCGAGCAGGCCGAAGCCACGCTCGACAAGGACAAGGCCGACAAACTGGCCAAGAAGCTGAAGAAGGGCAAGGGCTTCGACCTCGAAGACTTCCGCGACCAGCTGCAACAAATGAAGAACATGGGCGGCCTCGGCGGCCTGATGGACAAGCTGCCCAACATCGGCGGTGTAAACCTGGCGCAAATGGGCAACGCTCAGGGCGCGGCAGAGAAGCAGTTCAAGCAGATGGAAGCCATCATCAACTCCATGACCCCGGCCGAGCGCCGCGACCCTGAGCTGATCAGCGGTTCGCGCAAGCGCCGGATCGCCATGGGTTCCGGCACCCAGGTGCAGGACATCGGTCGCTTGATCAAGCAACACAAGCAGATGCAGAAGATGATGAAGAAATTCTCCGCCAAGGGCGGTATGGCCAAGATGATGCGCGGCATGGGCGGTATGTTGCCCGGCGGCGGCATGCCTAAAATGTAAAGTATTCGAGCGTAAGCCTTGCTTGCGCTCCGCCCCACAAGGATGTGGGATCTCCAGCAAACCCGCCGTTGGCGGGCGCTGACTCGCCGTTT
Source organism: Pseudomonas sp. L13 (assembly GCF_009935965.1). Lineage (NCBI taxonomy): Bacteria > Pseudomonadati > Pseudomonadota > Gammaproteobacteria > Pseudomonadales > Pseudomonadaceae > Pseudomonas > Pseudomonas sp. L13. The sequence goes on along the minus strand of NZ_QODJ01000090.1, from coordinate 13,418 downwards.
TAACCGACGGCTCTATAGCAGATCTGAATGGCACGCTGATAGGCGCCAGAAAAAGACATTTGCAAAAGTCCGGATATTCCTTAGAATATGCGGCCTTTCGGGCACCTATGCCCGCTGTGCATTTAGATTTGCAGCACCGACTACAGGAACGATGTTCACATGCTAACAATCCGTCTTGCCCTTGGCGGCTCCAAAAAGCGCCCGTTTTACCACTTGACCGTAACCGACAGCCGCAACCCGCGTGACGGTTCGCACAAGGAACAGGTTGGTTTCTTCAACCCTGTTGCTCGTGGTCAAGAAGTTCGTCTGTCCGTGAACCAAGAGCGCGTAGCCTACTGGCTGAGCGTTGGCGCACAGCCATCCGAGCGCGTTGCAAAACTGTTGAAGGACTCGGCTAAGGCCGCAGCCTGAGCAATATGAACGCGACGCCAGCTGTTGCTGATGATTTGATCGTTATCGGCAAGATTTACTCTGTTCATGGCGTTCGCGGCGAAGTGAAGGTGTATTCCTTTACTGATCCGACTGAAAACCTGTTGCAGTACAAGACCTGGACGCTCAAGCGCGAAGGGAGTGTGAAACAGGTAGAGCTGGTCAGTGGACGCGGGAGCGACAAGTTCCTGGTCGCAAAGCTCAAGGGTCTTGATGATCGTGAAGAAGCTCGTCTTCTGGCTGGTTATGAGATCTGCGTGCCGCGCAACCTGTTCCCTGAATTGACCGACGGCGAGTACTACTGGTACCAGCTGGAAGGTCTGAAGGTTATTGATCAACTCGGGCAATTGCTGGGGAAAATCGATCATCTTCTGGAAACCGGCGCCAATGATGTAATGGTGGTCAAGCCTTGCGCTGGCAGCCTGGATGACCGTGAACGCCTGTTGCCCTATACCGAGCAATGCGTGTTGGCCGTCGACCTGGCAGCGGGCGAGATGAAGGTGGAATGGGACGCGGACTTCTAAGCGTGGCTAATTTGCGCATTGAAGTGATCAGTTTGTTTCCCGAGATGTTTTCCGCCATCAGCGAGTACGGCATCACCAGTCGGGCGGTGAAACAGGGGCTGTTGCAGCTCACCTGTTGGAACCCGCGAGACTACACGACGGATCGACATCACACTGTGGACGATCGCCCATTTGGCGGTGGCCCGGGCATGGTGATGAAGATCAAGCCCCTGGAAGATGCGTTGGTTCAGGCCAAGGCAGCCGCCGGGGAGAAGGCGAAGGTAATTTACCTGTCCCCTCAAGGCCGTCAGCTGAAACAGGCGGCGGTACGCGAACTGGCGAATGAGGAAAGTTTGATCCTGATTGCCGGTCGCTATGAAGGCATTGACGAGCGTTTTATTGAAGCTCATGTCGATGAAGAGTGGTCGATTGGGGACTATGTATTGTCTGGCGGCGAGCTGCCTGCGATGGTCCTGATAGATGCGGTTACACGACTGCTGCCCGGAGCTTTAGGGCATGCGGACTCCGCGGAGGAAGATTCCTTCACGGATGGTTTGCTGGATTGCCCGCACTACACCCGTCCGGAGGTGTATGTGGATCAGCGTGTTCCCGACGTATTGCTAAGTGGCAATCACGCACACATCCGGCGTTGGCGTTTACAGCAGTCCCTTGGTCGGACCTATGAACGACGCGCCGATCTTCTGGAAAGCCGCTCGCTTTCTGGAGAAGAGAAGAAGCTGCTCGAGGAATACATCCTCGCGCGGGACGATAGTTAACAACGTATCGATGGTAGGTCCATTGACTTACCTTAGGAGCACAGCATGACTAACAAAATCATCCTTGCACTCGAAGCAGAGCAGATGACCAAAGAGATCCCTACCTTTGCCCCGGGCGACACCATTGTCGTTCAGGTGAAAGTGAAGGAAGGCGACCGTTCGCGTCTGCAAGCGTTCGAAGGCGTGGTAATCGCCAAGCGTAACCGTGGTGTGAACAGTGCTTTCACTGTTCGTAAAATCTCCAACGGTGTTGGCGTAGAGCGTACTTTCCAGACCTACAGCCCGCAAATCGACAGCATGGCCGTCAAGCGTCGCGGTGACGTACGTAAAGCCAAGCTGTACTACCTGCGTGACCTGTCCGGTAAAGCAGCTCGCATCAAGGAAAAACTGGCTTAAGTCCAGCTTCCCGATGCAGAAAAAAGCAGCCTACGGGCTGCTTTTTTGTGCCTGAAATTTGCCTATTTGTTGGTATTGACCCATGACCACCCGCCTCGAAGAAATCCAGCGCCGCACCGACCTGTCCGTCACCCACGTGACCAAGGCCGTGTTCCCGCCCACCACCAACCACCACAACACCCTGTTCGGCGGCACCGCCTTGGCATGGATGGACGAAGTGTCGTTCATCACCGCCACGCGTTTCTGCCGCTTGCCTTTGGTGACGGTCTCCACCGACCGCATCGACTTCAACCACGCGATCCCGGCCGGCTCCATCGTTGAGCTGATCGGCCGGGTGATTAAGGTTGGCAACACCAGCCTCAAGGTCGAGGTTGAAGTGTTCGTGGAGAGCATGAGCGCTGATGGCCGTCAAAAGGCGATCCAGGGCGTGTTCAGCTTCGTCGCGATTGACGCAGATAAACGCCCTGTACCGGTTCTGCCTGGGTTTGTTGACTGATTACTCGGCGGTGCTGGCCTGCGGTTGAATCACTGCCAGCAAGGTCCAGCCCGCTACAGGCTTCAAGTGGCTCTCGGGCGAGACCACGTGCACCCAGCCGCTGGTGTCCCGGGCAAACAGCAAGGTGGCGCGCTCCCCGTGCAACGCCTGGTACTGCTCCCAGCCAAAGCCGTCGGTGAGGCTAGTGCTGTACAGCTCGGCGCCTTGGCCAAGCAGGCTGGCCAATTTGGTGTAGCTCAAGGGTTGGCTGCCCAGCAAGTGGCCACGGTGTTCATGGCTGGCCTTGTGTTTGTCGGTGCGGCGGCTTTCCTGGCTGCTGGCCAGGGCGAACAGGCGATGGCCGAAATCATGGCGAAAACGCATGGTGGCCAAGGCATTCAGTTCGCCGGAAGGCGAGAGCGCAAGCAGATGCCCCAGGCCGACCAGGTCCAGATGGGACTCGGCATGCTGGGAGGCCGGGTTACCGAAGTACGTAGGCAAGCCTTCCATACGACTGGCGCGGATGTTTTCCCAGCTTGAGTCGGTCAGCAGTACGCGGCTGCCCAACTGCTGCAGCGCCTTGCCGAGCGCCCGCGCCGGGCCGTTCGCACCCACGATCAGGAAGCCGCTGGGCGCCGGCTCAGCGACTTTCAGCAGACGGGCCAAGGGTCGTGCCGTGGCGCTTTGCAGCACCACGGTGCCGATGATCACCGCGAAGGTCAGCGGCACCAGCAACAACGCGCCTTCGTGGCCAGCCTCATCCAGGCGGATCGCAAAGATCGCTGACACCGCCGCCGCCACGATGCCCCTTGGGGCGATCCAGGCCAACAGCGCGCGCTCGCGCCAGTTCAGCCCCGAGCCAAAGGTCGAAAGCGCCACGTTCAATGGGCGTGCAATGAATTGGATGATCAACAGCAGGATCAACACGAACGGGCCCAGGGCGATCATGGCGTTCAGGTCCAGGCGTGCCGCCAGCAGGATGAACAGCCCGGAAATCAGCAACACGCTGAGGTTCTCCTTGAAGTGCAGGATGTGCCGTACATCCACGCCTTTCATGTTTGCCATCCACATGCCCATCAGCGTGACCGCCAGCAGGCCGGACTCATGCATCACCTGGTTGGAGGCAATGAAGATGCCCAGCACGCCCGCCAGTGTCGCCAGGTTATGCAGGTATTCCGGCAACCACTGACGGCGCATGATCTGCCCCAGTACCCAGCCACCGGCGATGCCGAACAGGCTGCCGCAGAGGATGACGCCGCCGAAGGTCAGCAGGCTGTGGCTCAAGCCGTCGCCCGACGCACTGGCGATGATGAAGCTATACACCACTACCGCGAGCAGTGCGCCAATCGGGTCGATGACGATGCCTTCCCAGCGCAGGATATTGGCGATGGACGCTTTGGGGCGCACCACGCGCAGCATGGGCACGATCACCGTTGGGCCGGTGACCAGTGTCAGCGTGCCGAACAGCAGCGCCAGCATCCAGTCAAAACCCAGCAGCCAGTGGGTGGCCAGGGTGATCACTGCCCAGGTTGACAGGGCGCCAACCGTGACCAAGCGATGCACCACGCTGCCGATTTCCTTCCATTCCGACAGGTGCAGGGTCAGGCTGCCTTCAAACAGGATCAGCGCCACTGCCAACGACACCAATGGCATCAACAGAGGGCCGAACATTTCCTGCGGGTCGAGCCATCCGAGTATCGGCCCTGCCAGAATCCCGCTCAGCAGAAGAAACAGAATCGCTGGCAGTTTCAGGCGCCAGGCCAGCCACTGGCAGCCGAGTGCGGCCACGCCAATGCCGCCAAAAGCCAACAAAATCTGTTGTTCGTTCATTAAAGCTTCCTGTTCCTTGAATTAGCGGGCTATGAAAGACTAATGGCTCTTGCCACAGTTCACTAAATAATTCGCGTATTGCCTTGTGCTAAGTCGCTTGAGTGCCCATGCCTGCCATTGACCATCCCCTGATCGACCGCTTCCTCGACGCCCTCTGGTTAGAAAAAGGCCTGTCGGACAACACACGCCAGGCGTACCGCAGCGACCTGGCGCTGTTCAACGGCTGGCTGCAGGAGAAAGACCTTGAACTGATCAATGCCGGGCGCGAGCTGATCCTCGATCACCTGGCCTGGCGCCTGGAGCAGAACTACAAACCGCGCTCTACCGCGCGATTCCTCTCCGGTGTGCGTGGCTTCTATCGCTATCTGTTGCGGGAAAAACTCATCGCGACCGATCCAACTCTACAAATCGATATGCCGCAATTAGGTAGGCCTCTTCCTAAGTCTTTGTCGGAAACCGACGTGGAGGCCCTGTTGGCCGCGCCGGATCTCAGTGAAGCCATCGGCCAACGCGACCGTGCCATGCTGGAAGTGCTTTACGCCTGCGGCCTGCGCGTGACCGAACTGATCAGCCTGACCCTGGAACAGGTCAACCTGCGCCAGGGCGTATTGCGCGTGATGGGCAAGGGCAGCAAGGAGCGGCTGGTGCCCATGGGCGAGGAGGCGATTGTGTGGGTCGAGCGCTACATGCGCGATGCGCGCCACGAACTGCTTGGCGGGCGCCCCAGCGACGTGCTGTTTCCCAGCCAGCGCGGCGAGCAGATGACCCGCCAGACCTTCTGGCACCGCATCAAGCACCAGGCCAAAGTGGCCGGCATCGGCAAGGCGCTGTCACCCCACACCCTGCGCCATGCATTTGCCACCCATTTGCTCAACCACGGCGCGGATTTGCGCGTGGTGCAAATGCTGCTGGGGCACAGCGACTTATCCACAACCCAGATCTACACCCATGTGGCACGCGCACGTTTGCAGGACATGCACGCCAAGCACCACCCGCGCGGATAAAACCGTCAGAAATGGCCCATTTTACCTGTCGCGGGCTGCCCTCCCGCCCAACTGTGGTAGGCTTTGCCGGTTCGCAAAGGGGACGGCATCCATTGTGGTCCAGATCAGTATTCTGCTCCCGTCCCTGCCTCTGCCTTCAGGAGTTCCCATGCGCTTGACCCAGATTATTGCCGCCGCAGCCATTGCGTTGGTTTCCACCTTTGCGGTCGCTGATGATGCGGCCGAGCAGACCATCCGCAAGAGCCTGGCCAACCTGGCGCTCGACACGCCCATCGAAAGCATCAGCGCCAGCCCCATGGCCGGTCTGTATGAAGTCAAGCTCAAGGGCAGCCGCGTGCTGTACGCCAGTGCCGATGGCCAGTACATCGTCCAGGGCTACCTGTTCCAACTCAAGGACGGCAAGCCGGTCAATCTGACCGAGAAGGCCGAGCGCCTGGGCGTGTCCAAGTTGATCAACGGCATCCCGGTGGCTGAAACCGTGGTTTACCCCGCCATTGGCGAAACCAAGACCCACATCACCGTGTTCACCGACACCACATGCCCGTACTGCCACAAGCTGCACGCCGAGATCCCGGCGCTGAACAAGCTGGGTGTGGAAGTGCGCTACGTCGCCTTCCCGCGCCAGGGCCTGGGTTCGCCGGGTGACGAGCAGTTGCAGGCAGTGTGGTGCTCGGCCGACAAGAAAGCGGCCATGGACAAGATGGTCGATGGCAAGGAAATCAAGTCGGCCAAATGCGCCAACCCGGTTTCCAAGCAGTTCGCCCTGGGCCAGTCCATTGGTGTGAACGGTACACCGGCCATCGTTTTGGCCGACGGCCAGGTGATTCCGGGCTACCAGCCGGCGCCGCAAGTTGCCAAACTGGCACTGGGTGCCAAGTAAGCATTTATCGTTGAGCCTTTGACGATCATGGCCCGCCGAACCGTCGGCGGGTCATTAATTGAGAGCCGCAGTTGTGCGGCTGTTTTCACGGCCGACCTAGCGTCGGCCGTTTCATGGGGAGTTCTTCAGTGAAACCGGTCAAAGTAGGCATCTGTGGGTTAGGGACCGTCGGTGGCGGTACCTTCAACGTACTTCAGCGTAACGCTGAAGAAATTTCCCGCCGCGCAGGTCGCGGGATTGAAGTGGCGCAGATTGCCACGCGTTCGCCAAAGCCTCAGTTCGAAACGACCGGTATTGCGATTACCAACGATGTGTTCGCCGTGGCCACCAACCCTGAGATCGATATCGTTATCGAGCTGGTGGGCGGCTACACCGTGGCCCGCGAGCTGGTGCTCAAGGCCATCGAAAATGGCAAGCACGTGGTCACCGCCAACAAGGCGCTGATCGCCGTGCACGGCAACGAGATCTTCGCCAAGGCCCGCGAGAAGGGCGTGATCGTGGCGTTCGAAGCCGCGGTGGCCGGTGGTATCCCGGTGATCAAGGCGATCCGTGAAGGCCTGTCCGCCAATCGCATCAACTGGGTGGCCGGCATCATCAACGGCACCGGTAACTTCATCCTCACCGAAATGCGCGAGAAGGGCCGTACCTTCGAAGACGTGCTGGCCGAAGCCCAGGCCCTGGGTTACGCCGAAGCCGACCCGACGTTCGACGTGGAAGGCATCGACGCCGCCCACAAGCTGACCATCCTGGCCTCCATCGCCTTTGGTATCCCGCTGCAGTTCGACAAGGCCTACACCGAAGGCATCACCAAGCTGACCACCGCCGACGTCAACTACGCCGAAGCCCTGGGCTACCGCATCAAGCACCTGGGCGTGGCACGCAGCACCCCGGCGGGCATCGAGTTGCGGGTTCACCCGACGCTGATCCCGGCCGACCGCCTGATCGCCAACGTCAACGGCGTGATGAACGCGGTGATGGTCAACGGCGACGCCGCCGGTTCCACCCTGTTCTACGGCGCCGGTGCCGGCATGGAGCCGACCGCGTCGTCGGTAATCGCCGACCTGGTGGACGTGGTTCGCGCCATGACCAGCGACCCGGAAAACCGCGTGCCGCACCTGGCCTTCCAGCCGGACTCGCTGTCGGCCCACCCGATCCTGCCGATCGAAGCCTGCGAAAGTGCCTACTACCTGCGCATCCAGGCCCAGGACCATCCAGGTGTGTTGGCGCAGGTAGCCAGCATCCTGTCGGAGCGCGGTATCAACATCGAGTCGATCATGCAGAAGGAAGTCGAGGAGCAAAACGGCCAAGTGCCGATGATCCTGCTGACCCACCGCGTGCTCGAACAGCACATCAACGATGCCATTGAGGCTCTCGAAGCTCTCCAGGGCGTAGTAGGGCCGGTAGTCCGGATTCGCGTCGAACATTTGAATTAATCCAGCTGCAAGCTGTTAGCTACAAGCTGTAAGTTAAAGCCGATTAGCTTTAGCTTGCAGCTTGTAACTTGAAGCTTGAAGCTCAACCAAAGGTTTGCTTCTATGCGTTATATCAGCACCCGCGGCCAGGCACCGGCCCTGAATTTCGAAGACGTTCTGCTGGCAGGCCTTGCCACCGACGGCGGCCTGTACGTGCCGGAAAACCTGCCACGCTTCACCCAGGAAGAAATCGCCTCCTGGGCCGGCCTGCCATATCACGAGCTGGCCTTCCGAGTGATGCGCCCGTTCGTGACCGGCAGCATTCCGGATGCGGACTTCAAAAAGATTCTGGAAGAGACGTACGGCGTGTTTGCCCACAGCGCCATTGCGCCCCTGCGCCAATTGAACGGCAATGAGTGGGTACTGGAGCTGTTCCACGGCCCGACCCTGGCGTTCAAGGACTTCGCCCTGCAACTGCTCGGTCGCCTGCTCGACTACGTGCTGGAAAAGCGCGGCGAGCGCGTGGTGATCATCGGCGCCACCTCCGGTGACACCGGCTCGGCGGCCATCGAAGGGTGCAAGCACTGCGAAAACGTCGACATCTTCATCCTGCACCCGCACAAGCGTGTGTCCGAAGTGCAGCGTCGCCAGATGACCACCATCTTCGGTGAGAACATCCACAACATCGCCATCGAAGGCAACTTCGATGACTGTCAGGAAATGGTCAAGAACAGCTTCGCTGACCAGAGCTTCCTCAAGGGCACGCGCCTGGTGGCGGTCAACTCGATCAACTGGGCGCGGATCATGGCCCAGATCGTCTACTACTTCCACGCTTCGCTGCAGTTGGGCGGCCCGGCGCGTTCGGTGTCGTTCTCGGTGCCGACCGGCAACTTCGGCGATATTTTCGCCGGTTACCTGGCGCGCAATATGGGCCTGCCGATCAACCAGTTGATCGTCGCCACCAACCGCAACGACATCCTGCATCGCTTCATGAGCGGCAACCAGTACGTGAAGGAAACCCTGCACGCCACGCTGTCGCCGTCCATGGACATCATGGTGTCGTCGAACTTCGAGCGCCTGCTGTTCGACATGCACGGTCGCAACGGCGCAGCCCTGGCCGAGCTGATGAATAGCTTCAAGCAAGGTGGCGGCTTCAGCGTCGAGCAAGAGCGCTGGACCGAAACCCGCAAGCTGTTCGATTCCCTGGCCGTGGACGACGCGCAGACCTGCGAAACCATCGCGCAAGTCTACGCCGAGACCGGCGAAGTGCTCGACCCGCATACGGCCATCGGCGTGAAAGCCGCCCGTGAGTGTCGCCGCAGCCTGGATATTCCAATGGTGATCCTCGGTACCGCGCACCCGGTCAAGTTCCCGGAAGCGGTGGAGAAGGCCGGCATTGGCAAGGCCCTGGAGTTGCCGGAGCATTTGACCGACCTGTTCGAGCGCGAAGAGCGCTGCACCGTGTTGGCCAATGACCTGAAGGCGGTGCAGGCGTTCGTCAGCCAGCATGGCAATCGGGGCAAGCCGCTCTAATCAAGAATGGGGTAGCGGGTTTGTGTGGGAGCTGGCTTGCCTGCGATGCAGGCGCCTCGGTACGACTGAATACCGAGGCGTCTGCATCGCGGGCAACCCCGGCTCCCACATTTAGCTAACTCACCCGCTGACCATGAGGCGGATATCAGGCTGCTACAGGTATGCATTCAGCTTTTTTGCAGTCGGCCAAGCCCGTCCTCGTGACGGGCTTTTTCATTCTGGCGAGCCATACTTGCCCATTCGCCCAATCAAGGAAACCCAACCGGTGCAGGTTTTGATCCGATGGACGTTCAAGCTGATGTGCCTGTTGTGGCTCATTCAGGTGCCCATGAGCCTGGCCGCCGTCAGCCTGCCGTTCAAACTGGTGCCGGCGTTTATCGCGCTTGAACCTATGCCGCTGGCGCCAACGGAGCAGCAGTGGCTGGGGGCGCATCGCACGTTGAAGGTGGGGATCTCGATAGATGACTACCAGCCGATCGACATCACCCGCGACCGCAATCGCTACCAGGGCATCAGCGCCGATTACTTGAGCCTGGTCGGCGCGCGGCTGGGCGTGCCCATGCAAGTGCTGGGCTTCTCCGAGCGCGCCCAGGCGGTTGAAGCGCTGCGCAATGGCACCATCGATATTCTCACCAGTGCCAATGGTTACGAGCGTGACGTACCTGGCCTGCAATTCACCCCGGACTACATGCCCGACCGCTCGGTGGTGGTGCTGCGTCGCGACGATACCCAAGGCGACGATCTGGCCGGCAAGAAGCTGGTATTACTCGACGGCTACGCCAACGTGCAGAAGGTTCACGCGGCGTATCCCGACAGCCACATCATGCTCGCGCCCAACCTCTACAGCGGCCTAGAAGCCTTGAAGCAGGGCGACGTCGATGCGTTTATCGGCAATGAAGTAATTGTGCGCGCCTATAAATCGCTGCGGCCTTACCTGGGGTTGCAGATCAAGGAGCAGAGCCGGCTGGCGCCCATCGGTTTTGCCTTCGCCACCCGCCAGGCCGATCCGTTGCTGGGGGCCATGATGAACCGCGCGCTGGCAAGCCTCGACGAGTCGGTGCAGCGGGAAATCCTCGCACGCTGGACCACCGGGCTCGGCGTCGGTATCAGTGGTGAGCGCATTGCGTTGTCGGCGTCGGAACAGGCCTGGGTGCGCGAGCATCCCCATGTCGTGGTGGTGGCCCAGCAGATGTCGCCTTACATATTCAAGGATAAGGACGGCCACTGGGTGGGCTTGAATGTGGATTTGTTGCATCGCATCACGCGCATGACCGGTTTGCAGTTTGTCTTTGAAGAGGTGCACTCCACCGCGCAAACCCTGGAATGGCTGGAAACGGGCAGGGCGCAGATGAACACGACCCTGGCTGTTAACCGCGAGCGCAGCACAGTGCTCAACTTCAGCCATGGATATGGCGGGTCCGGCTGGGTGTTTGTCGAGCGTGCCGATGCCGCGCCGCTCACTGGCTTGAAGCAGTTGGACGGCAAGGTGCTGGCGCTGCCGGCACGTCATGTACTGGAAAATCATATTCGCCACGCGCATCCGAACATCACGTTGCGCCTGGTGGACAATTACAACCAGGCCCGTGAGCTGGTACGACGGGGCGAGGCGGCCGCGACCATTCAAACTGAAGTGGAAGTGCAAAGTTACCCGGAAGATGGCCTGCGTATCGGCCGCAGTGTCGATGGCAAGTGGTCGTCCAACTGCCTGTCGGTGCGCAAGGACCAACCTGAGCTGCTGAGCATTTTGAATAAAGCCCTGGAGGCGCTGCCGGTGGCTGAGCTGAGTGCGTTGCGCTTGCGTTGGATCGGTGCCGTGGCGATTCCGCTGCCGGCCTGGCAACGCGTACCGCTATGGGCCTATTGGACGGTGGCCACGGCGCTGCTGTTTGTGTTGGTGTCGTTGGTATGGAACAGCCGGCTCAAGCGCCAGATTCGCCAACGGCTGGAGGCCGAGCAACGGCTCAATGACCAGCTGGCGTTCAAGCGCGCATTGCTCGACGGCATGCCCAACCCGCTGTTCGTCCGCGACCTGGATGGGCGGCTGGTCACCTGCAACAAAAGCTATGAACAGCAACTGGCGACCCGGCTGGAGCTGATCCAGGGCCTGACGCTGATGGAAAGCAAGGTTGTGCCCGACGCCACAGCGGCGCGCCTGCACGAAGGGCACATGGAGCAATTGGCCACGCAGCAGCCGTTGTTTGTCGACCGGCAATTGGAGCTCAATGGCGGCACTTATCACGTCTATCAGTGGACCGTGCCCTTTTTCGACGCACAGGGCCGCTTGCAGGGGTTGTTGGGCGGCTGGATCGATATCAACGAACGCAAAGACCTGGAGCGCCAGTTGATGGATGCTCGCCAGGCCGCCGATGAGGCGAACTACGCCAAAAGTGCATTTCTCTCGGCCTTGAGCCATGAGATTCGCACCCCCATGACCGCCATCATTGGCTTGCTCGAACTGGAGCAAGAGCGTTGCCTGGCAAGCGGCCAGCCGGTTTCCGAGGCGCTGCAAGTGGCCCATCGTTCGGCGCGCGAGCTGATTGCGCTGATGGGCGACAGCCTGGACTTGGCCAAGATCGAGGCCGGTCACCTGCAACTGGCGCCACAGACCACTGAACTCAAGGGTTTTTTCGAGGGTATCCAGAGCCTGTTCGAAGCCACCGCGCGACAGAAGGGCCTGCATCTGACCCTGGCGTTTGATCCGGCTGCTCAGGGCTATTACTGGTTCGATCCGCTGCGGTTACGCCAAGTGATGCACAACCTGTTGGGCAATGCGCTCAAATTCACCGAGCGGGGCGGGGTTCACCTCAGCGTGACCTGCCAGCGGGATGAGCGCGATACCGAATACCTGCACCTGTGCGTCAAGGACAGCGGCCCGGGCATCAGCGCCGAGCAACAGCCGCGGGTGTTCAAGCCGTTTACCCAGGTTAGCGCCTTGACCGCCGCGCAGCATGGCGGCACCGGGCTGGGCCTGAGTATCTGCAAGCAACTGGTGGAATTGATGGGCGGGAGCATTCACCTCGATAGTGTGGTGGGCGAGGGGACGGTGGTGTGCATTGACCTGCGCCTGGACCGGGTCAGCACCGATGATGTGCCGGCAACGCCCACCGCGACGTTGTCACCGACGGGGCGTAGCCTGTCGGTGCTGGTGGTGGACGATTTGGCGGCCAACCGCCTGGTGCTGGCGCAGCAGTTGCAGTTCCTCGGCCACAAGGTGGTCGCCCTGGAGTCGGCCGAGGCCGCGTTGCAACGCTGGCGTGAGCAGCGTTTTGACGTGCTGGTCACCGATTGCCAGATGCCCGGCATGTCCGGTTATGCCCTGAGTGCGGCGATCCGGCGCCTCGAAGCCGAGGAGCAAAGGCCTCGCAGCGCGCTGGTGGGTTGCACCGCGAACGCCATGAAAGATGAACAACGCCGCTGCGAGGACGCCGGTATGGATGAACTGCTGGTCAAGCCCGTGACCCTGGAACACTGGACCCAAGTGCTGGCCCGCGTGGCGCCCCTGCGTTCGTTCGATATCCAGGCCCTGCGCACCATGACCCAGGCCGACGGGCCGGTGCTGCAGAGCATGTTGCAGGAACTGGCCAAGAGCCTGGACCACGAACACGAGGTATTGGCGGGCGCCCTGGCCGAGCGTGACATGGCACGCTTGAATGCATCGCTGCACCGGCTCAAGGGCATTTGCTCGCTGGTGGATGCACTGCCACTCGCCAAGGCCTGCGTCGCCCTCGAGCAGTGCGCCCGTGAGCAGCGCGGCGCCGAGCTTGAAGCACCCTGGTTGCGCTTGTCCGAGGTGCTCAAGGCGTTTCGTCGCGACCTGCAACCCTATCTGGATGCCTGACACCTTAATGCTGATCAGCTAAGCGAGCGTAATGCTCAAGGCAACGAAGATCCCCTGTGGGAGCTGGCTTGCCTGCGATAGCCATAGGTATCTACACAACTTTGGTGCGACGCTGGACCTGTGGCGAGGGAGCTTGCTCCCGTGACGACCGGATAGCCGACGCTTATCTACCTGACGCGCCGCGGTCCAAATGTGGGAGCTGGCTTGCCTGCGAAGACGGCCTGACAGCCGACCGGGATATTGGATTTGACCGCGTACATATCCGTTATTTAGGTAACGGCCACTTAGGGTTCCGCCCTGACGGCGGCTCACTTTCGAAAAGCGCGAAAGTAAGCAAAGCGC